>CALXND010000006.1 GCA_944389655.1 uncultured Clostridia bacterium
AATGTACCTGCAGGACATTTAGAAGATGGAGAAACAATATTTGAAGGTGCTATTAGAGAAATATTTGAAGAAACTGGATGTAAAGTTAGATTAAAGAATGTACTTCCGATAATAAATAAAGAATGGGAAAATACTACATTTTTATTAATAACTTTTACAACGGAATTATTAGAAGAAAACATTTCTTTTAATAAAGAAGAAGTTTTAGATGTTAAATGGATTTCAAAAGAAGAATTAAAAAATATGAGGAGTGAAAACTTAAGAGATGAAAAATTAATAAAAAGCATATTAAAAATGTTTGAAGAAAATAAATTATATCCTTTAGATGTAATAGAAGTATTATAATATATCAATTTTATGTTATAAATAAGTGAAATATGAAATTTGCAATGTCAATGATTTTTGAAAATGTCCCCAAAATTTTAAAACATAAGCCCTAAAAATTTAGTTTTTAGGGCTAAATTTTTAACATACTTCTTGAATTTCTTTTTGTCTTTTCATCTCTTGTTTTTCTAAAAATTTTTCAAATGATTGCCTTTTCCATGGATGTATCATCCTTGGTATGTAAATTTTCTTTGGCTCTGTTGGTAATATCTCATCAAAGTTTTGAGAATATGCTTGTACCTTAGGAATTTCTTCAAGTGAGAAAATACTATCTTCCACAGCAGCGTAAAGCGATTTGTCAAATGCCTCAATTACCATACATTTTGTCCCTTTTCCCAAATAAATTGGTGTACCTACAGAATTAACTAGTCTGTAATATCTTTTTTTAAAACAAATAGAATGTCCACAATCCACCACTCTTCTAGACAATACTGCTAATGTAAGATTAATCTTTTGTTTATCTGGTTGCTTTTCAAAGACAGATTTGGTATTATCTATGTATAGGGCAAACTTAGAATTGTACTTGTCTAAGAAAGCAGGTAAGAAACGATTCGCATCTTCAATAGTAGTAATATTAGCTAATCTTAGTTCAGGTATTAACCTTGATTGAAAAGTGCCAAAGAGACGCTCAATACGAGGTTTAAATTCTGGTATGCTACTAGTATCAATATTAGAATTGCGAGCAGGCATAGGCAAATTGGGTAAAGGTATTATCTTCGTCAGAGGTAGTACCTTTTCTTTTGTACTCAAATACAGTTCTTCTGTCAGCTTTGAAAAGATAAGGAATACCGATATTTAATTAAAATCTGATAATATATATTGTAATAACCATTTAAAGTTTCTTGCTTATCAAAATAAGCTGCGAGAACTTGACCAGTAGAATCATCAATAGCAGCATGAAGATGAGATTTAATATTACCAAACCAAATATGTTCAGAAGCATCAATTTGAACTTCTTCACCAAAGTAAATACATCTAGGTTGTCTAGGGTGAGCATCTTGGGCAGCAACAATATGTTGTTGAAGTTTTGCCATTTCTTTTTTAGACTTAGATTTTTTCTGTTGTTCAATAAGTTTTTTCTTAATGTTCTTTCTAGTAATTTTATGAGTTTTAGGAGAAAGAATAAATCTATCTCTAAGAATTTGACCTACTTCAGCAATAGATAAAAAGATATTTTCTCTTTCAGCCAAGAACTCAGTAAATTGAGTATAGGTACAATCAAAGTATTTAGTATTATACAAATCTTCAATTTGATTTTTCAGTTTAATAGATAAGGAATGGACAGGTTTTCTACCACGATTGCCATGAACAAAAAATTCTTTACCAAAAGCAATATACCCAGTGATTAGTCTATTAACTTGTCTTACAGAAATGTTTAAATGAGTAGCAGCTCTTTTTTTATTTCCATTTGTTTCTACTAATTTTTTAATTGTATTGTACTTGTCTGGTTCTTTCAATGTTAACACAACCTTTCTCATAGGTCCTCCTTTAAGTTAAATGATATTTTAATTATATCATTTAGGAGAACAAATATTTTTTGATTGGGACATTCTCTCATTTTATTACTTAAGACATTATCATATTTCATTCATAAATTATTGAAGTAACTAGATTACAATCATTGCTAAAATATATTGTATGTGTTATAATTTTGAATGTAAAACATTAAGGAAAAGAGGTAAATAAATGAAGATATTAGCAGTAGGAGATATTGTAGGAGACATAGGTTTAAGAAAATTGCAAGAGTTGCTTCCTAAAATTATAAAAGAGGAAAATATAGATTTTGTAGTCGTAAATGCGGAAAATACTTCAAGTGGTATGGGTTTAACATTAAAAGACTTTAATGAATTATTAAAATTAAAAATAGATGCTATAACAATGGGCAATCATACATGGGGGAAAAAAGATATATTTGCTTTTATAGATAATCCAAAGTTAATAAGACCAGCTAATTATTCAAAAGGAATACCAGGAAAGGGATATAATATTTTTAAGTGTAATAATAAAAACATAGCGGTAGTAAACCTAATTGGTAGAACAGATATGAACATATTATCAGAAAATCCATTTATAGTTGTAGATCAAGTTGTAAATAAAATAAAAAATGACACGGATATTATTATAGTAGACTTTCATGCAGAAGCAACTGCTGAAAAAATTGCAATGAAGTATTATTTGGACGGTAGAGCAACTATTGTATTTGGAACACATACACATGTACAAACAGCCGATGAAGAAATAACAGAAAAAGGAACAGCATATATAACAGATTTAGGAATGACAGGTCCAAAAAATTCAGTTATAGGAATGGATGTAAAAGTATCAATAAAAAGATTTGTTACATCATTACCAGAGAGATACAAATTAGCAGAGGGAAATGCAATTCTAAATGGTTGTATATTTGAAATAAATGACGACAATTGTAAAAGTACAAAAATTAAAAGAATTTATTACAGATAAGTGTCGAAAAATGTCGAAAACATACGATGAGTTTTTCCTGATTTTTCCAAAAACCACTAGACAATTTCCAGAAATTGTAATATAAATATAAGTGTTGATTAAAACAAATAAAAAAATATAGGAGGCAAAAATGGAAATTTTAAAAATCTCATCAAAATCAAATCCAAATTCAGTAGCAGGAGCTATTGCAGGTTTGGTAAAAGAATCTAACAAAGCAGAAATGCAGGCAATAGGAGCAGGAGCACTTAATCAAGCTGTAAAAGCTGTAGCAATAGCGAGAGGATTTGTAGCACCAGCAGGGGTAGACTTAGTATGTATACCTGCATTTGCAGAAGTCGAAGTGGAAGGAGAAGATAGAACAGGTATAAAGTTGATTGTCGAGTCGAGAAAATAATTTGATATTTTATATATGGGAGGGGGTACATTTAATTGTGCCCCTTTAATAAACGGATTTTCTTAAAATAGTTGAAAAAAAATAATATATGTTATATTATATAAGTCAAGATTATTAGGAAGGATGAAGGCAAAATATGAAATCCAATATAGTAAAGTACATATTTATAATTTTTGTAATAGGAATAATAATTTTTGCTATATATAAAATCAATTTTCAAAAAGAGGAAGTAATACAAGAGAATTCTACTAATACTATACAGGAAACCAAGCAAAGCGAATCAATTTTAAACATAGGTATTTCAGACTATGATAATATAAATCCATTAATAACCAATAATCAAGATATTATAAGTTTATCTACAATACTATATGAACCACTATTAGGTATAACAAATGATTATGAAATAGAACTAAAATTAGCTCAAGAATACTCAAAAGTAGATGCAACAACATATTTGATAAAACTAAAAGATAATTTAAAATGGGAAGACGGTACAAATGTTACTGGAAATGATGTGAAATTTACAATAGAAAATTTACAAAAAGCTGATTCTGTTTATGCAGACAACGTAAAAAATATTAAAAGTGTAGAAATAATAGATGGAAATACTATAAGATTAGAATTAAAAAAAGAAGAACCATTTTTTGAATATAATCTTATATTTCCTATAATATCAAGTAAACAATTTGAAGAAGAAGATTTTACCAAATCTAGATTAGTGCCAATGGCTACAGGAATGTATAAAGTAAGTTCAGCAACTAATGAATCAATAGAACTTATACAAAACAACAATTGGTACAATGCAAATAATGAAGATAGAATAATAGATAAAGTTGTTATAAACTTTTTTGATACAATTGGGGATGCATATAACAGTTTAAAAATAGGAAACATAGATTTAGTATGTACATCTTTAACAAATGTAGAAGATTATATAGGAACAATAGGATTTTCCAATAAAGAATATAAAGGTAGAGAATTGGACTTTTTAAGCTTAAACTGTGAAGATAAAATACTTAAAAATAAAGAGGTAAGACAAGCAATAAACTATGCAATAGATAAAAATAAAATAGTATCAAAAGTATTTAGTAATAATTATTATGTTGCAGCATTTCCAATCGATTATGGTAGTTATCTATACGGAAAAGAAAGCAAATCAAGCTATAATAAAGAAAAAGCTAAAGAAGTTTTAAAAGATGCAGGCTGGGAATATAGATATGGATATTGGAGAAAAACAGAAAACTATACTACTCAATACTTAAACCTAAATTTAATAGTAGATAATAGTAACAAGACAAGAGTTAAAGTAGCAGATCTAATAGATGATCAATTAAGTGAAATTGGCATAAATGTTAGTGTATATAAAGTATCAAATTCTGCATATAAAAATTATTTAAAAAATAAAAACTATGACATGATTTTAACAGGCGTAAACAACGGATATAATCCGGATTTAACTTACTTTTTAGGAAAAGATAATATAGCAAATTATGATAATGAGGAAATACAAAATATATTAAATGAAGTTAACAATATAGCAGATGTTAATACTTTGAAGGAAAAGTATAATAGAATTATAGAAATATATGAAGATGAAGTGCCATATGTTTGTTTATATAGAAATAAAAATAAATTAATATATAATATTAGATTGACAGGCGATATTGAGGCAAATAATTATACTACATATTATAATTTTGCAAATTGGTATAGGCAATAAGAGGATGCTTACTGTTTAATGGTTTCAATGATTTTTTGTTCGTAAAAGCAAGGTGTATGTATATTTTTCAAATTTTTTGTACCTTGCTGGTCGAAACCATCTAAGCACAGAATAACTATGATAAATTTTGTGATTACGGTACTATTATATCAAAACGTAACAGTAGTTTGCAAAAAAATAAAAAAAGTACTTGACAAATAAAAAAAATAGTATATAATACAAACAGTTGTTTTAAAATAAACTTTATAAAATTAGGAGGAAATTAAATGAGTAATCAAAATCCAGAAAAAATGAAAGCATTAGAAGTAGCACTAGGCCAAATTGAAAAACAATTTGGTAAAGGTTCAGTAATGAAATTAGGAGATTTTGGAGCAATGGAAGTAGAAGCAATTCCAACAGGAGCTCTAAGTTTAGATATAGCATTAGGAATTGGAGGAATTCCTAGAGGAAGAATAGTGGAGATATATGGACCAGAATCATCTGGTAAAACAACACTTGCATTACATATGATAGCAGAAGCACAAAAATTAGGAGGAGAAGCAGCATTTATAGATGCAGAGCATGCATTAGATCCAGTATATTCAAAACATTTAGGAGTAGATATTGATAATTTAATAGTTTCACAACCAGATACAGGTGAGCAAGCACTAGAAATAACAGAAGCACTAGTTAGAAGCGGAGCTATAGATATCATTGTTGTAGACTCTGTAGCAGCTTTAGTTCCAAAAGCAGAAATAGATGGCGATATGGGAGATGCACATGTTGGGCTTCAAGCAAGACTTATGTCACAAGCATTAAGAAAATTAGCAGGTGTTATAAATAAATCAAAAGCTGTAGTAATATTTATAAACCAATTAAGAGAAAAAGTAGGAGTAATGTTTGGAAATCCAGAAACCACTGCTGGAGGTAGAGCACTAAAATATTATGCATCAGTAAGATTAGATATTAGAAAAATAGAAAATATAAAACAAGACGGAGAAGTTATAGGAAATAGAGCAAGGGTTAAAGTAGTAAAAAATAAAGTAGCCCCACCATTTAGAGAAGCAGAATTTGACATAGTATATGGAAAAGGAATATCTAAAGAAGGAAATATTTTAGACATAGCGGTTAATTTAGATATAATAGAAAAAGCAGGTTCATGGTTTAGCTATAATGGAGAAAGGATTGGGCAAGGAAGAGAGAACGTTAAAAAATATTTAGCAGAAAATCCAGATGTAGCAAAAGAAGTTGAAAACAAAATTAGAGATAACTTTAATGCAGCATTTGAGAAAAGTCTAGGAGACGAAGAGATAGACGAAGAACAAGAAACAGAACCAGAAGAGTAAATGGTAAATATAATTGTTTGAAAGTAATAGTATATTAAATTTATGAAGCAAATAAATTTGCTTCATAAATTTAATACTTATATAGAATACAATCGATTATATAAATAATAATTGGGTGAAAAAACAATGTATAAAATAGAAGAATTTGATGCGTTAAAAACGAAAGTATTGAAATATATAATGTTTAAAAAGAGAACAGAGCAAGAGGTAAGAAGGAAATTTGCAAATATTGAGGATCAAGAATTACTTGAAGATGTAATAGAACATTTAAAAGAAATTGGTTATATTAATGATAATTCATATATAGAAAGAGCAGTATCAGAATTTACAAATTTAAAAAATTTATCACTTAAGGAATTAAAATATAAATTGATGACAAAAGGTATTAAGGAAAATATAATGGATAATTACTTTGATATGCATATGGATGAACTACAACAATATGAAATAAATTCTGCAAAAAATATCATTGTAAAAAAACAAAATAATACGGAAGAACAAGTTTTAATACAATATTTGTTAAAAAAAGGATATAAGCTAGATTCTATTAAAGAAGCTATTGAATTGTTACAATAAAATTAATATAATACTAGTCATATGTATAAGAAATGAGGATTAATATGCAAAATGTATTAACATTAGAAACAAATAAATATAACATTAAAATAGAGAACTTTGAAGGTCCTCTTGATTTATTGTGTCATTTGATAGATAAAAATAAAATGGATATTTATGAAATAAATTTAAACCAAATAACAGATCAGTATATAGAGTATATAAATAATATGGAAAAGATGAACCTCGAAGTTACAAGTGAATTTCTTATTATGGCTTCAACACTTTTGTATTTAAAGTCTAAAAAATTATTGCCAAATCAAGTTGATGATGAAAAAGAACTTACAGAGGAAGAATTATTAAATAGAATTATCGAATATAAAAAATATAAAGAAATTACAAATAAATTTAAAGAAATGTATAAAAGTAGTAGCGATGTAATATTTAAATTACCAGAAGAAATTGAGTTACCAAAACAAAAATTAGAACGTGAGTACAAAAAAGAAATAATAACAGAAATGTATTCTGAAATAATTGAAAAAAGTGCTAATAGGCTAAATCAGAATGCAAAAAATATAGAGAAAATAGCAATTACAGAAACATATACGGTTGCAGAAAAAGTAAAAGCAATTTTTAAAGAATTATTACATCATAAAAAATTTGTATTTAACAATTTATTTCCAAAGCAAAAATGCTCTAGCAAAGAAATTGTAACAGCTTTTACAGGACTTTTGGAGCTTTCTAGAAGGAGTAAAGTTTTAACTTCACAAGAGGAATTATTTGGAAATATAACAGTAGAAAAAAGAGATAGAAAAAATATTGGTTAATTGCATAAATAATATAGAAAAAAATGTTTAAAAAACTAAAAAATGGAAAAACTAATATCAAATATATTACTTCATTGAAGGAGGTTTTGAATTTGATATTAGTTTTATTTTTATTATTAATACCTATTGTATTAATAGTCTTAATCCTATTATCAACACTAAAAATAGATATAAAAAATATAAAATTAACAAATCTATCAAGGATAAATAAGAGCTATAAAATTAATATAAAATTAAAACTATTTAACCATTTACAATGGATAGCGTTCACTCTAAACTATGAAAGAATTAAAAGAATAAATAGAAAAATTCATTTAGACCAAATAGATATAAAAAAATTAGAAAGAGATTTTAAACTATCAGATATAAAAGAAATTGCAAAAATAAAATTAAAAATCACTAATATGAATTTAGAAATCAAACTTGGGTTTGAAGATATATTTTTTACAACTTATGGAGTGGCGATAATTGCATCAATAATCTCAATAATATTGCCGCATATATCAAAAGCTGAGGATATAGATAGTGTTAAATATAATGTGAAACCAATATATAATAAGGGAAATACAAGTTATATTGAGCTTGACACTAAATTTGAGATTGCAATTTTTAGTTTAGTAAAAAGCTTGACAGGAATGTATAAAAATAGAAAAGATATTAAGTATGAAAGTAACATTGTTAAAAAACAATCTTTTAATAATAATATATGCAATCGTTATAGTTCACAAAATCTTAGTTAATATTGTATTTTGATAATTAAGATTTAAAAGAAGATTAATATTAAAAATCGTAGATGAAATGTATAAATTAATAAAAATTGGTACATATTATCAATATAATTTAATAAATAAAGGAGAGTTGATAAAAATGAGTGAACACCCAATAGAAGGACTGATGCTTACAGCTATGAATAGCATACAAGACATGGTTGATGTAAATACAATTATAGGTGAACCGATTGAAACAAGCAATAATATGATAATAATTCCAATATCTAAGGTGGGATTTGGTTTTGCAGCAGGAGGTAGCGAATTTAAAGGAGAGACAATAGATGAATATACCAAAAGAGAAAAAGAGGAACAAGTACAATATAGATTACCATTTGGTGGAGGAGCAGGAGCAGGAGTTAGCATATCACCAGTAGCTTTTTTAGTGGTATCTCCAAATAATGTCAAGTTGTTACCAGTATGTCATTCATCAGCAGTTGATAAACTAATTGATTATGTACCAGATTTAATGGAAAAAGTAAATTGCTATTTAAATAAATCTATGCAAAACAAAAAGGAAGAGAAAAAAGAACAAGCCAAAAGGCTTGATAGAGAACATAGAGAAACAAAAGAAAGTATAGATAATTTGACAGAAACTATACAAAATGTTAATAGAATACGTCCAAGAAGAAGCAGAATGGGACATAGTCAACCAGTCAATAACAATCCTATGCCGGCAGAAACAACAGATTATGAATACGAATATGACGAAACAGAAGACAAGAATGATTTTGAGGAAGAATAAGAAAAAATATAAATTATAAATGTAGATTGTTAACTGAGTTTAAAATTAGTTAACAATCTTTCGATTATTCATTATAAGTAAGAAATTAGTTACAGGATAAAATCTATTCTTTTTTTGCTTTAATTGAAGGCACACATAGGTATAGGATTTATCCTGTAACAAAAATCATAAAAAATATCTATTTTGTCTAGAAAGCGTAACCTTCATATGATATAATAATTCATAATATAATATGGAGATGAGATTTTAATGAATAAAGAGCAATGGAAGAATTTAATAGAATGGATTATTTGTATAATAATAGCATTTATTCTAGCAATTTTAATAAAGTATTTTATAGTAACACCAACGGTAGTAAGGCAATCGTCAATGTATCCGACATTAAAAGAAAATCAGCGATTAATTTTAAATAGATGGTCAAGAACCACCAAACAGATGCCTGAACGTGGGGATATAATTACGTTTGAAGCACCATCAGAAAAAGGAATTAGCGATGAGACATTTCAAACTCATATAGCTCAATACAAAAATAAAAGCAACAATTATTTGTATAATTTCTCTTACTATGTTTTAGAGATTAATAAAGAAAGTTATATAAAGAGAGTTATAGGCCTTCCAAATGATAGAATTGAAATAAAAAACGGAAAAGTATTTATTAATGGAAATGAATATAGTGAGCCATATTTACAAGATACTGTAATTACCGATAGCAGAAATTCATGTTTTGAAGACTTTATAGTTCCAGAAAATTGTATTTTTGCAATGGGAGATAATAGGGAAGGCTCTAAAGATTGTAGAGACTTTGGATGTATACCAATGGAAAAAATAGAAGGAATTGTTTTAATAAGATTTTGGCCACTTAATTTATTTGGAAAAGTATAAAACTTGATAATACATAATTTTATTTGTATTTGTCATATCAGTACTATACAAATAATTATATTAAAAAAGCAAAAAAATTAATTTGAAATTCACTAATTATTAATAATATAGTCTTGTACTTTCAACATTTTTTAAGTACTAAAAGTAAAAGCTTTAAAATATAATGTTAATAAATTATATTTTAGAGCTTTTTTTAATGTAGGAGGGAAATATGATTTTAAAAAAGAAAAGTATAAAAATAATTAGTTTTTCGCTTATATTTTTAGTGATTTTTATGTTTTCAGTGGTTTTAGCAAGTGACGAGTCGGTATATGTATGGTCATCGGAAGCTGAGCCTATAACACAAGAGACAAGTGCAAATGAAACACAAGAGCAAGGAGTAGGAGAAAATAATAATAGTTTAAACTTAGAATCTGGTGGGGCTATACTAATAGAACAAAAGACAGGCAAAGTTCTATATGACCATAATATGCACGAACAGCTTAGGCCAGCAAGTGTTACGAAAGTTATGAGTTTACTATTAATTATGGAAGCATTAGACTCTGGTCAAATTTCTCTAACAGACAAAGTTCCTTGTTCCGAAGAAGCAGCTGGAATGGGAGGTTCACAGATTTGGCTTGAGGTTGGGGAGGAACTCACTGTAGATGAAATGCTAAAAGCTATTTGTGTAGTTTCAGCAAATGACTGCACAGAACAATTCCGACACCTTTGAAATACAACAGACAGTAGGATTTGAAAAATAAAAAAATATAAAATTATAAACACCTAACAAAGAACTGCTTAGATAGCAGTTCTTTAATGTATTTTCTTAGATGTCTAACTGATATATAGGAAAATAATGTGTATCTAGTAAAAAGCTACGCTTTTTAGCTGTTTTGAGGAGATGAGATATCTCACTGATCCTGCAAAATTGCTTTGAGGCAAATTTTGAATTGTAGACTTAGAGAAGGAGTGAGTATATGAAAAAAGATAATGAAAAAGAAAAATTAGTACCAATTATAGTAAGATTACCAAAAGGAAAAAAAGAAATGTTAGAAAAATTAGCTAGTAAGCAAAGAAGATTTGAATCATATATTATTAGAAGCGGAATAGAAAAGAAATTGAATATTCAAATGTATAAAGATAATTTAGATTTTATAATTAAAGAATTAGATAGAATGTTAGATGCGAAATTATCACCATTTATAAAATCACAAAGAAAAATAAATGCAAAATATTTAAGAACAAGTGCCATAAATACATATTTATTAGGAGAATTTTTTAATAAAATATTAGGAGATAATATGCATAAGAATTTCATAAAAATGTTAAATAATGCTCGTAGCAAAGCTAATTATTATATTAATCGTGATACCGAGAATATGACTAAAGAGGACTTATATGATTTTTACACAATAGGAGAAATATATAGAAATGAATAAAATATTTAAAAATAAAAAAACTAAAAATTGAATTTAAAAACTAAAAATTCTAGTTACTAAATAATAGTGCTAGAGTTTTTTATTACATATAAAGAGAAACGAGAGATGCCACAAACTCGTTATAAAACAAAAAGAGATAGGTTTGATGAGCCGACGCAATAAAATTCATTCGTATTAGTGCAAACAGTCTATTTGCACTAAATGCGTAAGTGAGATTTCGTAACGTAAACTCACAATAAACAAAGAGTTTTAGGAGGCAAAACTTGTAATAATGGATATGCAAATGTAAGAGAAACTTCAAAAAAATTTATAGAATGTTTTTCTTATTATTTTTGAAGTACTATAACATTTCAAAAGTAATAAAAAGTGTGGGCAAGTATGCACAAGGTTTAAATATGACGGCATTTGCAGTAGATATAGTATCTACATACTAGACTATCATAAAAATAAAAAGCGACGAAATGAGGGGTTTAACTAGATGGTGTATTATTTATCTGAAAAAGGGGATAATACACCATTTTTTGGCTCAAAAATTTTAGGGTTTATGAATTAATTTTTAATAAAATGTTTACATAAATATAAAAATATGGTAAAATAATTATTGTAGGTAAATAATAACTAATTTATTAAAATTTTATTACAAAATAACAAATTAAAAAAATATATAAGGAGAAAAATGAATTTAAAAGAAAAAACAGTTATCATAACAGGCGGTGCTAAAGGAATTGGTAAAGCTATTGCATTGGAATTATTAAAGGAAAAATGCAGAGTAATTATCTTAGATATTGATAAAATAGAAGGAAGAAAATTACAAAATGATTTAAATGATATGATTAAATTTATTAATATTAATATCTCAAAAGAAGAACAAGTGAAAAAAGCTTGTGATTATATAATAAATAAGTATAAAAAAATAGATATATTAATTAATAATGCAGCTAAGCAGACTGAAAATGAATTCTTTAAAATGTCAGTGAAAGAATTTAGAGAGATAATTGATACTAATTTAGTAGGAACCTTTATATGTAGTAGTATTTTTGGAAAATTTATGAAAAGTGGAAGCAAAATTATAAATATGCTTTCAGAACATTACAATAAACCAAGAAAAAACAAATATCATTATGACGCGTCAAAAGCAGGAATTGCTATGCTTACACAAGAAATGGCGTTAGAATTAGCGGATAAAGGAATAACCGTTAATGGAATTTCTTATGGAGCTTGCAATACACCAATGAATTCAAACTGGATAGATAATGAAGATATAGTAAATAGCACATTAAAGAAGATTCCTTTAAAATGGATAGCAGAGCCAGAAGAGATAGCAAGATTTACCGCAGTGATCTTAAAAGAATTTAGTGATTATGCGACAGGTAGTATCTTTAATATAGATGGCGGAAGGAGTTTGAGTTAGTTGGAATATTGGGATGTTTTTGATGAAAATATGAATAAAACTGGAAGAATTATTAATTATAAAGAAAAATTAAAAATAGGAGAATATCATCTGTCGATACATTTATGGATAGAGAATACAGATAAAAGATATCTTATACAGAAAAGAGAAAAAACAATGAGAGTATTTCCTGACATGTGGTCTATTGTTACAGGAGGAGTTATGTCAGGAGAAAGTGGAATGGATGCAGTAATAAGAGAAGCTAAAGAAGAAATAGGAATAGATCTAAAAAAAGAGTATTTAGATAAATTAGGAATAGTAAAAAGAGAGTATGATTTCGTCGAAGTATGGAAAGCAACAGATAATATTAGTTTAAACAATTTGATATTACAGGCGAATGAAGTAAGTGAAGTGAAATTATTTTCAAAGTCTGAAATAAAGTGTATGATAAAAAAAGGACTAATGGCCCAGAGTATAATAGATGAATTTGATAAATATATTTGGTAAAGTTGGAGGAAAAATGGAAATAACAGAATTATCAGAAAAAGATATAAAAGCAATTCTAAAAACAAATCAATATATCATTAAAAATATAAATTTTCAAAATAATTCAATTAATGGTTCTACGATAAAAAACAAAATAAAATATTTTTTTAAAATTATGTCATCAGAAAGATGTAAGCAAGAAATAGAAGGGTATTCAAGTATTAAAGCAGAATATCCTGTACCTAGATTAGTAGAATATATAGAATGTACTGATACAGGAATATTGATATATGAATATGTTAATGCAATAAAAAATAATCAAGGTTTATTACATGACTATATTTTAAAATGTGAAGCAAAAAATACATATACTTCAGATGTAGTAAAAAAAATATTTCAATATTATGATAAATCTTTAAAAAAAATATGCAGAGTAAATTCGTTTCCTATGGAGGAATTTTACAAAAAAAGAATAAATACACGATTACTAAACTGGTATAAAGATTGGGAAATAAATGAATATAAAATCATTATAAATGAAACCATTAATATAAATTTAAAAGAAATAATAGGGACTCTTGAAAATTTTTTTGAAATGCCAAAGACATATGAAGCTTTTTTATCACAGGGGGATCCTAATACCGTTAATATAGGTATAAAACCAATATTTATGGATTTAACAACAGCAGGTTATAATTATATAGAAGCAGAGATAGCAGCATTTATGTGGTCAGAATTAATTGCGGATGCATATTTTTGCCCAAAATATCATGCTAAATCTTATAAATACCATGAACAGATTTTATGTTTATATGATAATTATAAGCCTAATTTGAAGTATTCAATAAACAGAGATAAGAAAACAATAAAAATAGATGGTAATTTAAAAATAAGTAAAATTAGAAAGAAAATTTTAAATGAGTATTTAAGGATTTTTATGAAAAACAATATCGTTGTAGGAGAAGAACTAAAATATTATATAGTAATGAGAATACTGTGTATTTTTAACATAAGAGAAATGGAAGAAATAGATACCATATATTCTCTTTTTTGTGTAGGTATGTTCTTAAAATTAGAAGCAAAAGGAAAAAATATATTAAGTAATATTGAATTAATGATAGAAAATTATTCGGAGGATGTGAAAATAGGACATGGAGAGACAGTTTAAAGATTATAAAACTTTTTTTGACCTAGGGATAAAAGATGAAGAAGATTCAGACAGAATATTTGCAACATTATTTTGTATAATGGGCGGAACCCATAAAAAAAGAAGCGATAATAATAAGCTGATACTGAAATATTTAAGGGGAGAAAATTTAACAGATGAGGAAAAGAGAAAATGTGCAGATATATTAAGTGGAAAAATTTATAAAGATATAAAAGCCGAATATGAGCATTGTCAGTTATGTTCTGATAATTTTGTGAGAGATGTATTAGAAAATCTTTCAAGAAAATATAAACATTGGGAAATATGTTGTCCGACACATCCATATACTCCAGCAGGGCTAATGATATATTTAAAAAATAGAAAAGATAGTAAGATTGAAAACATACAAGATTTAAATGAAGAACAATTTACAGAAATACAGTTAATAATAACTGAAATATATGAAAAATTAAATAACAGATTAGGCAATATTAACATTGTGGGAATAAATGTATTATTTAATCAAATATCAAAATCACAATTATGCATACACGGACATATGGAATTTATGATAAAAGATGTTCAAAATCAAAAACTAGGTTGTACTTTAAAAGAGAAAAGACCAAAAGACATAATGGTATATAAGCTAAATGAACAAATTGATAATAGAGATGGATTATTGAAGACACAAGAAGGTATAAGAATTGATTTAAGTAGAATTAGTATAATTGAAGCGTTACAAATAGTTAGCGATTATGAAAAAAATATAGGAAAGGTAATTGCGTATGGAAAAAAAATAAGAGAAAGCGGAATATTAAAAGAGCCTGTAGATGAAATATTATTAAGATATTTGAGCCCAGCACCACAAAATTATATATATTTAACTTATTATAGGGATAAAATGTTCCTTTCTTGTGTGCCAGAGTTGATTTTAGAAAGAGCAGACATCCATAAAATAGATGAAAAAGATGAATGTGAATTATATTCATTAAAAATAAATCAAGATGCTGTATACACAGAAGATATGCTATTAAACCAAGAATCTCCAATAGTCAGACCTAGTATTAAAACTAAGAAAACAACAAAAGATGACCAAAACGTAGAAAGGTTAAGAAATAAAATAGTAGATGTATTAGAAAGAAAGTAAGATGAGGAATTTTTTTATTATTAATGAGGACTTGAATAACGAAAATTTAAGTGGAAAAAGAAAAAAACTTGATATAAAGTCTGCTTTTTCTATAGAATGTGGATTATTAGGAGAAGAATTTTTTTATAAAGTATTAAACTCAAAAAAAATAGCAGAAAGATATGACGGTGATTACATTGAACTCTGGAAAAAATATTATAGAGCGATTAAACAATATGTAGACTTAACAGATTTCTGTGGTATAATTGAGACAGATTCTGGAGAAATTATAGAGATATCAAAATGCATATCAAAAGAGAAAATGATAGAAGGCACTCCAATTGAATGGAAAAAATTTTATGAGATATATTTAAAGATACTAAGAGAAATTAATTCATTAGTAAAACATTATAATGGTAAAGTCGGAATGGACACATCTATATGGAATTTTACAATAAATGGAGAGCTATTTGATTTAGACCCACCTAGATTATTTAAGGGAAAAGAATCTGTTTTCTCTAATAAAGAAGATAAAGGACATTATGAGCGAACATTTTATAGAAATTTTACAGAAGAAGGAATGAAAACAAACTTATTAGCTACAATTTTATTAGGATTAAATAAAGGAAATATTATAGTAAATAATAAGGACACTAATTATATTGAAAGACTATTAGAAGGATTAATAAATAGCTTTGATGAACAAGAAATAATAAAGAAAAAATTATTTTGTAATGATAATCAATTTTATGGTTTTGAAAATCATCCGATAAAGATTATTAGAGATTTTATTCAAAAAAATAAGGAGGAAAATAAGAGTATGAAAGAAGAAAGAAAACAAAAATTTATATTTGTAACAGGCCCATCAGAGTCTGGAAAAAGTGGAGCTGTTATACATATGACAAGAAAATTTCCAGGAGAGGTAAAACATTTAAAAATAAGAAATATATTTAGAGAAATGTATGAAAGAACAAACAAAGAAATGAGCTATGAAGATTGGTATCAAGAGCAAACAACAGAAAAATTTGAAGAATTTTGGGATAATTATATTAAAACTGCTAAAGACTTAGGAGAAGGTGCAGATATAGTTGTTATGGATACATTATATGGAGTTAATGAAATAAAATTTTTACACAGTAGATTAGGAAAAAATGTAGGCTTATTGTATATAGATGCACCATTACAAGATAGAATTACAAGGGAATATACAAGATTGAGAACAGATTCTCCCTATTCGGATAGAAAGGCAGATTTAACAGTTACATGGGAACAAATTGAAGAACAAACAAAAAGAAAGGATGAGAAAAAGAAAAAGGCAGGTGCATTTGATTTAAAAAGATTAGCAATAAATGAAAATGGTAAGTTAGAGATAAATGATAATGCACTAGTTCATTTTGCAGATGTTATTAACAATGATGGTACTTTAGAGGAATTTGAAAACAAACTTGACAAGTTCATTAGTAAAGAATTACAAATAATAAGAAGAGAGAGAGAATATGAAGGAAGATAAAAAATATATTTTTATAACTGGAAAGTCTGAGTCTGGAAAAAGTATGATTTCTGAATATATCTCAAAAAAATATAAAGGAGCAATACATATAAAAATGCGAGATATAATAAAAGAAATGTATAAAGAATATGATACAAAATTATCATATGAAGAATGGCAAGAAGAATTAGAAAACAATCAAAGAGAATTTTTTTGGAAAACATATATAAATATGGCTAATAAGATTGCCAAAGGACATAATTTAATCGTTATGGATACTTTGCGAAAAAAAGAAACATTAGAAGTAATTAATAAACTAGCTGGTAACAATATAATGCTATTATATATTGATGCTAAGCTTGAATCTAGAGTTAATAGAGAATATAATAGATTAAATAAAGAAGATAATATTAGCTATGAGCAAATTAAATTAAATACATTAAAAAAAGATAAGGAAAAAGAACAATATGGCTTAATTCAAATCCTAAATTATATAAAAGAAGGTAAAATGAAACATGGTTATATTATATATAATAACGGAACAATAGAAGATTTTAAAAAGAGTATTGATGATAAAATAGAAATATTTTTAGGAGATTAATATGTTTAATATTATAAAAATTGATGAATTAAATGTATGTGATTCATATAAAGAAAATATAATGATATTTTATAAAGAAATAAAAAATATATTAAAAGACAAATTGATGTTATTTATGGTTACAGGAAGCGTAGGTATAGGAAAGATACATGATGGTTGGAGTGATATAGATATATTAATAGTAACTAAATCTTATATAATTGATGATATAAAAAAAATTCAAGAAGTAATAAGAAGATTATCTGATATAAAAATAGGTACAACTATTTATTCACAAAAAGAATTTGAAAGTAACATGATTGATGGTAAAACTATGTATTCACTATTAAACTTATATCGTAATAATTTACATTTAAATTATTATAATACAGATTTGAAAATACCAGCAGTAACTTTAGACATGATGAAACAAAAACATCTAGCACTATTACCTGATTATGTGCATAAATTAAAAAGATTAGTATATATAAATAAATATGACAAAAAAACGATAATCAAAACAATGAATTTAATTATGAAAATATATGTAGTACAGAAGAATATTATTCCAAAAGAATATAAAGATGTATTTAGCAAGTTTTCATATTTATATAATTTTAAAGAATTTGATATTTTAAAAGAATTAAATTTAAATGATATATCAAAAGAATTTGAGGACTATTTAAAAAAATTTATTGAATTTATTTCAAATAATAAATTACTGATAGCATAAAAAACATATAAGAAAGAAGAATTATGAATATTTTTGTATCAACCTATAATAATAATAAAAAAGTATATAAATTGGATGTAAATAGTAGAGGAGTAATTAGTGTAATAAAAGAAGTAACAATGAATAACTACATATCTTACATTTATAGATTTCACTCTAAAATTGCTATCGCTTTAAAAAAGTCATCTGAAGAAAATAAAGCAGGTATTGCACTATTAAATAAAAATTTAGAATGTGAATATGAGTACAAAAATGATAGTTCATATACACACATCTATATTGATAAAAAATATATAATTGCAGCTAGCTATCATGACAGCAATATATTGATAATAAATCAGAGAAATAAGCAAAATAATTTAATAAAAATAGAAAAATCAAAAATACATAATGTTGGAAAATTATTTAAAGAACTTTATTATGCTGTTGATCTTGCACAAAGTAAAATATATATATTTAAAATAAATGGAATTAAGTATGAATTACAGAATGAAATAATATTAGATAAACAAGAACAACCAAGACATTTAATATGCTATAAAAGAAATATATACATTTTATGCGAAAATACCTCGAAGATAATAAATTTTGAATACAAAGATGGGAAATTTATATGTGTCCAAGAAATTACTACACTTAATTTAAAGGATAGAATTATAAATATGTCATCAGCAAAAAGAAAGAAAAAATTTATTTGTTAAAAGAAGTAATATTTATGCAATTCTTATGAAATTAATAGAAAAACTACCCAAAAGTTATAGATATAGGGCAATTGATAAAATAGAGGAATATGCTGAAATAATAGATGAAGAAAATTCAGCATATATGGAAAAATATTATGAAGCTCGGATTTAAAGATGCAATAAAACTTATAACACAATGCCAAAATAAGTAAAATTAAAACAAAATACATACTAAAAAATAAGAATATTATCAAAAATAAAGATAATATTCTTATTTTTTTGAAAAATTTTAAATTTTTTATAAAAATGAGAAAAATTAGACCTTTTATGGACTTTTATAAGTAGATATATGTAAAAAATACAGTCAGCAATAACAAAAATTTAAAAAAATATCAAAAAATGACATGTTTCTAAAATTTTATGAACTTATATATAGAGATATGAAATAAGTGAAATAAAAAAGTAGAGTAAAAACTCTATAAGTTTTGTCATGCATAAAAAGTGTTAGTAAAAAATTGCAAATAAAATTAACTGGCAATTAGTAAGAAAATTGAAAGAGATTCAGAAGTATCTGAATATAAAATATAACTTTCCAAAAAAAGTATTTAAATATCTTTTGTAATAAAAAGAAGATTTGTACATAGTTATTTATTATGAGGTGAGACAAGATATGGAGACTAAAAATAAAATAGAATCTACAAATGATAATGCAAACAATTCTGAACTAAAGTTTTCTGTTAAGTTCAAAGAAGATGGAGAAAGTTTTCAAAGTATAATGGAGAAAATCTTGATAAACAAGATAAATAAAAACACTTAAAACTATTGAAATAGAACTTATTCAGAGTTATAACACATATATGGTGTTTATAATAGTTAGGAGGCTACTTTGAACATAGAAAAAAATATAGAATATAGTGTGGCAATTTATATTCGTTTAAGTAAAGAGGATGGTGATAAAGAAGAAAGCGAAAGTGTTACTAATCAAAGAAAAATTTTGAGAGCTTTTGCAGAAGAAAATCATTATAGAATTTATGACGAATATGTAGATGATGGATATACTGGTACAAACTTTAATAGACCAGATTTTAAAAGGATGATAAATGATATAGAGAATAAAAAAGTAAACATGGTCATTACAAAAAGTTTATCAAGATTAGGAAGAGATTATATTGAAACTGGTAGGTACATAGAAAAATATTTCCCTGAAAATAATATTAGGTATATAGCTGTATTAGATGACGTGGATACTTTTCTTGATAAAAACTGTGATACAGTTGCATTAAAAAATATTTTTAATGATTTTTTTGCAAAAGAAACTTCTAAAAATGTAAAGAGAACAAAAAACAAAAAGAAAAAGGAAGGATTCTATTACATTACATATGCACCTTTTGGATATAAAAAAGTAAGTAAATCTGGAAGAATTGAAATAGACGAGGTACAATCAAAAATAGTAAGAATGATATTTGATTTATTTATTGGAGGTAAAGGTACATATCAAATTGCTAAAGAATTGAACAATTTAAAAATAAATCCACCAGGTTTACAAATGAAAATGGCAAATGTATTGAAAAATACAACAGATACTACAAATAAGTGGAGTCATAATACTGTTAGAAGAATTTTAGAAAATAAAAGTTATATTGGAAATTGTGTGCAAAATAAAACTAAAAAAATTAGTTATAAAAGTAAAAAAATAATTTCGTTATCTGAAGAAGAACATACTATTACAGAAAATCATCATGAGGCAATAATTGATTTAGATAAGTTTAATCTAGTACAGAAAATACTAGCAAATCATAAGAATGATAAAGTGCGAGACACCGATGTTTTATTAAAAGGAATATTATATTGTAGCCATTGCAATAATAAATTAGTTATTAGGACAAAAACAGATAAAACAAAAAGTGGAGAAAAAATAAGAAGATATATATACTGCCAAACTGCAAATAAAGAATTTTCAAACAAAAAATGTTATAAGAAGTATATTAATTATGATAAATTTGAAAAGGAGACTTTGGATAAAATAACAGAAATATTAAATATGTACATAAATTCAAATGCTTTCAAAAATGAAGATGCTTTAAAAAAATTATTAGAATCGCAAGAAAGCAAATATACTATTGATAATAAAATAAAGAAATTAAATAAAGATTTAGAAAATATAAATAAAAAAATAAGCATGGCATATAGTGATAGACTAAATGGAATATTAGAAGAGCAAGACTTTAAACTATTTTCTGCAGGACTAATTAATGAAAGAAAAAGAATTGAAAGCTTAACTTATGAATTAAAGAATCAAATAAAAGATTTCAGTGAAAATAAGATGAGTGAAACCATTAAATTTGATATGAAAAAAATAATAGAGAATCTTTTAAAAAATAAATTATATACAAAGGAAGTGTTGAATCAATTAGTTAATAGAATAGAAGTAGATAAAAACAATAATGTAATAATATATTTTAATTTCCACGAATTAAATTGCATGAAGGATGTGATAGAAAATGTCAAACAAGCAGTTAATTTATAATGTAGGAATGTATTTAAGGTTAAGTAAAGAAGATGGAGATGGGGAAAGCGAAAGTATTACAAACCAAAGAAAAATAATTAAAGAATATATTGACAAACATTATAATATGAATTTGTACGATGAATATGTAGATGATGGATATAGTGGAGCTAATTTTAATAGACCAAATTTTAGAAGAATGATTTCAGATGTTGAAAATAAAAAAATAAATATGATTATAACTAAAAATCTTGCTAGATTTGGAAGAGATTATATAGAAACAGGTTATTACATAGAAAAACTTTTTCCAGACTATAATGTCAGATATATTGCTATTTTAGATGATGTAGATAATTTCGTAGATAGTATAAGCAACGACTTCATGCCAATTAAATCTGTGATAAATGAAAAACATTGCAAGGACACATCAATCGCAGTAAAAAAGAGCAAAAGAAGAAAGATGAAAGATGGATTTTATGCTTGTACAATACCACCTTTTGGATATAAAAAGGATCCTGAAAATCAAGGAAAGCTTATAATAGATGAAGGAAGTTCCAAAACAGTAAAAAAAATATTTGAGTTAAAAGAAAACGGATATACAATAAATCAAATAGTAGATTATCTAGGCGAAAATAATTACATGACACCTGCAGAGTATATGAAAATAAAAGGGCTTGAAAACATAGATAATAAGGATATATGGAAAGCAAGTTCTGTAAAAAGAATTTTATGTAACAAAGTTTATCTAGGCTATTGTTTAAGAGGAAAAACACAAAAAATAAGTTATAAATCTAATAATAGAATTTATGTAAAAAGAAGTGACTATATTTGTATTAAGAATTCACATGAAGCTATAATAGATGAAGAAACTTTTGCTAATGTACATAATAATAGTAAATATGGATTAATTGGAATCACAAAAGATTATAAATATCTTCTTAAAGATTTAATTTATTGCAGAGAATGTGGGAAAAAACTTATTTTTAAGAAACGAAGAAATGATGCAGAAGTATATTGCAGACAAAATGCAGAAAATAATAAGTTATGTTCTAATAATTGTAAAATAAAATATTCTAATTTAGAAAACAAAACATTTTTTTATTTAGAAGAAATGTATAGAATGTATTTGAATTCTTCAAAAGCTAAGGACAAGTTATATAAAGATATTATTATAGATAAAATTAAGAATATAGAAAGTAACAAAAAACAATTAGAAAGAGAAATTTCATCTATAAGTTTTAAAATATCAAATTTATATAATAAGAGATTATCAGAAGAAATTAATGAAAAAAATTATAAGGAACAATATGAAGAATTATCTAATTATCGAAAAAAACTACAATGTGAAATTAATAATATTGAAGAAAAACTTCGGTGAAGAAAGAAACAAATTAGATTCTTTAAGTCATAGAAACGAAATATTAAATAAATTGAAGAAGATTGAGCAGAAAGATTTTAATAATATAAGTATTAGAGAATTGATAGATAAAATAGAAATTTATAAAACAGATATAGATATACAATTTAAATTTTCTAAATTAGAACAAACATAATTTAAATAAGTAAATGGCTATAAAAATAGTCGAAAAAAATTTAAAAATTTAGTGTCTGAATTGTACTGGATAAGACTGTACTGTGGCAATGGCAGAATATTTATGTGGTAGTCAAGAAGCATTTGTACAAAAAATGAACGAAAAAGCAAAAGAGCTTGGAATGAATGACACAACATTCAAGAATTGTCATGGAATAGACGAGGATGGCCATGTAACATCAGCTTATGATATAGCACTAATGTCAAGAGAACTTTTAAATAATCATCCTAGTATTTTAAATTACACGACAATCTGGATGGATACTTTAAGAGATGGGCAATCTGAACTTGTAAATACAAATAAATTAATTAGAAACTATAAAGGAGCTACAGGCTTAAAAACAGGGTCTACATCAGTAGCACTTTACAATTTGTCAGCAAGTGCAACCAGGGACGGCTTGTCATTAATAGCTGTAATTATGAAAGCACCATCAACAAAAATACGTTTTTCAGAAACACAAAAATTATTAGATTATGGATTTAGCAATTATGAATATAAAGATTTAGGAACAAAAGGAGCAGTACTTACAGAAGCTAATATAACAAAAGGTGTAAATTCAACTGTAAATCTCATATTAGAAAGTGATGTAGGTATATTAATAAAAAAAGGTGAAGATAAAAATATAAATCAAACTATAAACATGCAAGAAGATATCATAGCGCCAATAACCGCAGGACAAAAAGTAGGAGAAATTATATATACATTGAATGGCGAAGAAATAGGAAGAACAAATATAGTGACAGAGAAAAGCGTTGAAAAGAAAACATTCTTTAGCATAGCTTCATATGTATACCAAAAATGGTTTACAATGCTAAGAACTTAGAAAATATAAATTTAGTATTTTCATATAATAAAGTTTAATGGTTTTACTTTATTGGGAACCTAATAAAATGTATATTTTTCAAATTTTTTTGTCGCTTGTTGCCTTAAAATGATATAATCAGATTTAAAAAATAGTAAATTTTTTAAACCTGAACGTTTCTCCAATCTGCACTCGTCTTCAAAAAATAAACATTGAAAATTTTATCAAACTATGCTAAGATTAAAAATGCAAGAACTGTTAATTAGAAATAAATTTTAATTAACAGACATGCATAAAAGAATGGTACAAGAAATATTTAATTATATTAACAGACTAATTAGTTTAAGGAGAAAAAAATGTTAAAAAAATTGAATACGAAAAAGGGATATAATATAATAACAATAATAGTGATTTTAATAGTATCAATATTTATGTTTTATTGGATAAGCCAAAAAGAAGGATTTCACGAAGATGAAATATTTTCATATGGTTCATCCAACTATAAATGGGACAATGTTTTTCAAGCATCAGGTAAATCTGATTTTATAAATAGAACTGTAGAAAAATATATCATAGCAGATAATTTTGGAGAAACATTAGGGAACATAATATATTATTTAAAACATCCAAACGAATTTTCTGAAAAAGAAGACGAGATACATAAAGAAGATAAACCAGTTTGGAAAACATTGCAAGAAGCAGAAGAATATTTAACAATAGAAAAAAGTGATATCTTAAATTTTATCTCTGTATATTATAACCAGGTTAGAGATGTACACCCTCCATTATTTTATGTGCTTGTTCATATAGTATCATGTATAGCATATGGGATATTCTCTAAATATATAATTTTTGCCATAAATATTGTATTTTTTATAATGACCGCATATGTAATAAGGCGAATATTCATATTACTTAATAAAAAATGGTTAGGGTTAATTGCTATTGTATTCTATGGATTTAGTATAGGAGCGGCTTCCACAGTTGTATTTTTAAGAATGTATACAATGCTTGCATTTTTCTGTATAGAATATCTTTATATAAACATGAATATATTAAAAAGCAATTTAGAAATATCAAAAGAAAATAAATGGAAATTATTTACCTGTGTATTATTAGGTTTTTTAACACAATACTATTTTTGCATCTTTGCAGCAATCATATTTGTTATTATGGCAGCAAGAATGATATATAAAAAGAAATATAGTAGCTTAAAAAGATATTTACTAACACATATAGTTACAGCGATAATAGGAATAATTTTATTCCCAGCAGCAATAAACCATATATTCTTTTCGTATAGAGGAGCATCAGGCTTAGATAGTGGCAGAACATTAGTAGAATCAATATCATTTTATTTAAATAGATTAGCATATGCTTTTAGTATAAACAATATTTTGATGTTTATTTTGAGTGGAGTCTGTATCCTAGGAATAATTGTAGCAGTTGTAAGAAAAATTGCTTCAAAAGATAAAAAAATTACAAAAATATACTATTATGAATTAATAATAATTCCTACAATTTGCTACTTTATAATAGTATCTAAAATTGCTCCTAAAATGGAAGCTAAATATGCAATAAGATATATAATGCCAATACTCCCAGAAATTGCAATAATATTCATATTAGGAGCGTACAGAATACTTAATAACAAAAAAGTAGCATATATACTTGTAAGTGTAGTAACATTAATAATTAGTATAAATGGAATAATTACAAACAAACCAAGTTATTTGTATCAAGGATATAACAACTACTTAAAAATTGCAAATGAATATAAGAATTTGGATTTTATATATGTAGTAGATAACGGATTTACACATCTAAATAGCTTGCCGGAATTTGCAATATATAATAAATCTTTAATAATAAACATGAATTATGATAAGCTAGATTTTCTTAAAGAAGATAAAGAATTACAAAAACAAGAAAAATTTGTGCTAAGTATAAAAAAGTGGATGAATGTAGAAGAATGCTTAAACAAAATATTAGAAAATACAGGATTTAATAATTATGAACTATTATTAGACCAAGAAGATGATACAGAAAGTATAATATATCTAATATCGAAATGAGCAAATGCGCAAATGGGGTCAGACCCCATTTGCGCAAAAATCCTTGTAATGATTGCTAATCATAGACTACAGGGGTTGCGCAAAAAAGCTAAGTCCCCAATTGCACACATTATCATGAAAGTTTATATATATCTACGCAAACTTTATCATTTTTTATATAAGCTTTAAGTTTTAAATCAAAATCATTATTGTTTTTAAACTTTAAATCTAAATAATCATATGCAACTGTAGCATCCTTGCCTTTTTCGATATATCCAACATTTTTATCATGTTCATGCCTTTCTGTGATTTTTACGCCGTCAATTTTTTTTGCAGCATTATATATTGTTGTGCTTACTTGACAGTTTCCACCTCCAATTGCATTTGTAAGTTCTCCGTTTACAAATGCATGAGCTTCCTTATAGCCATCTTCACTTGATGGTTTACCTACAACATCACAAAAAGAGAATTCTTTATTAGATTCTACGATTGTATTATTTATTCTAGAACAAGTAATTTTTATATTATTAATTCGATTTTTATGATCATCTACTATAGGTGTGGAGAAACTGCTAATTTTAGTTTCTGTAGTCTTCTCTTTTGCAGTATTATTAGAAATAGTAGTATTATTAGGAACTGTTGTATTAGTTGCAGTTCTTTCAGGAGAATAATTACTTTGTGGAGCTTGATTAGTATTATTAAATAGCATAAAAAATATAATCCCGCCAATAATAAAAAATATAATTAATCCAATAATCCATTTTTTATTCATAATAAATTTTCATTCCTTTCTCAAGATTTAAGAACAATAGAGGATCTTTTAACACTTTTCTCTATCGACAATATTTTGAGAGATGCATTTATTATTTGTGAGATTTAGGCTTACAATTGCGAAGAAGAAAGCCTAAATCTAGTAGTGATTATAACATTCTATTTAATAGAAACTTCAAAGAAATTTCCTATTAAATAAATCCTGCAATAATTTTATTATATAAAAAAACAACTCCTTATCTATAGAAAAAATTGTTAAAAATATTAATAAAAAAAAGACAAAATAATTCTTTTTACTACTATTTTCTCCATAAAATAAAAAAATATTATATAATAAAATAAAAAAAATTGGAAAAATTGTAAACTTGCTACAAAAATAAAATTATGATATGATTTTAAAAAATTTAATAAAAGAGGAAAAATAATGTTAACTTTATTATTAATCTTAATTGTAATATTAATTATAATAATATATTATGAGCTTAGAGTATCAACTTCTAAATTACCAATAGATGTTTTTAGATTATATGATTTTTCGCAAAAAAAATTTATTGGTAGAGAAGTATTTGTAATAAAGCCAATGAAGCACGAAGATATATATGAACCAGAACCAAATGAAAAAGCAGGAAAAGTAATTTTATATGTACATGGGGGCTCATATGTAGGAGAACTCGAAAAATATCATTGGCACTTTTTTAAAGATATAATAAATGATACAAATGCAACAATAATTATTCCAGATTATCCACTTGCACCAGAAAACACATATTTAGAAACATTTAAATTCATGGAGCCACTATACAAAAAAATAATTGAGAATATAGAAAATAAGGAATTTATTTTAATGGGAGACTCAGCAGGCGGAGGAATGGCACTTGCACTTTATCAACGAAATGGTAAGTTAAATCACAAATTACCAGATAAAACGGTATTAATATCACCATGGCTGGATGTAAGGATGGAAAATCCAGAAATAGATAAAATTCAGGATCCAGTATTAAAAAAGCCATTATTAAAATTATCTGGAAAAAGATATGCGGGAAAAAATGGATTAAAAAGCTATTTAGTAAACCCAGTATTGGGACCAACAGATAAACTAAGGAATATATTTATATTATCTGGTACAAAAGATATGCTAAATCCAGATGCAAAAAAATTTGCTCTATCCAATAAAGCAAAAGTGAAATTTATAGAATATGAAGATGCAATACACAATTTCCCTTTAATGAAGCATAAGAGAAAAAATATATGCGCAAAAGAAGGATATGACAAAATTGTGCAAATAATAAATAGTGCAATTGGGGACAGTCCCCAATTGCACTAGAAGGAGAGAAAATATGCCAAAAACTAATAATTGGAGAAGATTAGATAATTCTGCTAAAATATTTCCAATAGCTTCAAGCAAAAAATATAGTAGTGTATTTAGATTATCTGCTGTATTGAAAGAAGAGATTCAGCCAGAGGTTTTGAAAGAAGCTGTTGAAATTGTGCTTAAAAACTTAAGCTCATTTAAAGTTAAATTAAAAAAAGGATTATTTTGGTATTATTTTGAAGATAATACTAAAAAGATTATTATTGAAAGAGAAAAAAATTATCCATGTAAGTACATAGATCCTAATACTAATAATGATTATTTATTTAAGGTGACTTATTTTAAAGATAAAATAAATTTGGATATTTTTCATTCTTTGACTGATGGTAATAGCGGAATAATTTTTCTAAGAGAAATTGTATATACATATATAGAACTTGTGCACAAAAATGATTTTAATAAGAAACTAAGAATTGAACGAACATTATCGAACAATACAGAAGATGATTATTTAAAAAATTATGATAAAAAATCTAAACCAGCTAAAGGTGGAAAGAAAGCTTATATTTTAAAAGGAAGCAAGTTACCTCTTTCGATGATAGGAGTTATTCATGTAAACATTAATTTAAACCAGCTAAAGCAGAAGGCTAAAGAAAAAGATGTTACAATTACGCAATTTTTAACTGCATGTTTAATTTATGCTATTTATAATACTAATTATAAAATATATAATGGTAGTAAGCCTATAAAGATTTGTATTCCAGTAGATTTGAAGAAGTATTTTAAATCTGAAACGGTTAGTAATTTTTTTAGTTACATTAATGTTCAAGCAAATATGGATTTAAAAATGCTCGAATCTTTTGATGGATTACTTAAATTTGTTAAACAAGATTTTAACCAAAAATTGACAAAAGATGAAATTAGTAAAACTATGTCTGCAAATGTAAAACTAGGAAATAATATTCTTATAAAATCCATACCATTATTTTTGAAATCAATTATAGTAAAGCTTAGTTATTTAGAAATTAGAAAATATACTACTACAACATTTTCTAACATTGGTAGAATAGGTATAATAGGTGAATATCAAAAATATATAGATAAGTTTTTAATGCTCATAGCACCAGAATCTGTTGAAAAAATAAAATGTTCGGCTTGTTCTTTTGATAATAATTTAGTTTTTACATTTACATCAGTACTAGAAAACACAGATATAGAAAAAGAATTTTGTAAAAAACTCAAAGAAGAAGGAATAGAAATTTTTGTAGAAGGGAATGGTGTTCATGACTTTATATCCTAAGATAAGAAATGTAAAAAATGGCAATATTGCAATAAAAATAATGATTACGATATCTTTTTTAGTGGCTATTATATGTGTTATAGTTAATTTATGTACTACTAGAGATTTGTGGTGGAGTTTAATTGTAATTGCAGGAATAATATATTCGTGGATTACAGTAAGTTATTCGTTGCATAGAAATATAAATATAGCGTCGAGTGTTATGGTTCAATCAATTGCTATTTCCTTATTAACTTTGTGTATAGATTATGTAATAGGATATAGCGGATGGGCTATAAATGTATCAATACCTATTATAATCTCGGTTGCTAATATAACTCTTCTAGTATTAACAATTGTTAGTGTTCATAGGTATTATAGATATGTTATTTATCAGTTAATTATTTTTGTACTTAGTTTAATACCTCTATTTATAGAGATGTGGGGGACTGGAATAATATATTGGCCAATTTTTACTATTATTTCTAGCGGAATAACAGTATTTACTTTTTTATTATCTGCAATATTATGTGGAAAAAGTATGATAGAAGAACTTAATAGAAGATTACATATGTAGTAAATGCAAAGTAGGACAAAATAATATTGACAAGAAATAAAAAAATAAGTATAATTATATTTGTAAAAGATAGGAAATGTTTATAAAACTTATTTTAAACAAACTATAATATGAGGAGAAAAGATATGATAGCTAAAATATGGAAAAAAGTATTATTTGTGATTTTTATTGTTGTATGTTTATTTAACATAGTAAATAAGCTAGTACATAAGGCTTCATTAGAACAAGAACTACAAAGTTCAGCTGATTATGTTATAGAAAAGAAATTAGAAGAAGGCATAAAATAAGAAAAAACTTATTATAGTTCAAAAAATAATGCATAATACTTGAAAAAAAATAAAATTTATGTTATCATATAAAATAGCGTTTAAAAAAGAAAAGGAGAGGTGAACACAAAATGAGAGAAGGAATACATCCAAATTATACAGAAGCTACCATAACATGTGCTTGTGGAAATGTGATGAAAACAAATTCAACAAAAGCAGATATGAAAGTTGATGTTTGTTCAAAATGCCATCCATTCTGGACAGGTAACTTAAAAAGAGAAACAACAGGTGGTAGAGCAGAAAAATTCAAGAAAAAATATGGAATTCAATAGAAAAATTAGGATAGCAAAAGAGCTATTCTTTTTTTTCCTTTAAGTAATCTAAATTAGTAAATGTATAAAATTAAAATAACTGGAAATAATAGGCGTAGTAATGTAAGAAACAATTAGATTGGGTTGGAGATATGAAAAGAAAAATCTATGAAGAAATTAATAAAAAATTAGATTACTTAAATTATATTTTAACAAAAAATAAAGTAATTGATTTAGTCGAATTACTTGGCAATAGAAAAGAATTGCTTTTTAGAAATATTGGGTCTGGTATAGCAAAAGGTATTGGAATAGGAATTGGTGTAACAATTATAACTGCAATTATTGTGATAATACTTCAAAAAATTGTTACATGGAATATACCAGTTATAGGGGAATATATAGCAGATATAGTGGATATAGTACAAAATAGTAGATAATTATATATCATTCCTTCCATAGTATTATACATTTATATTTTAAGGAGGTTGTTATTCCAGTAGTAATAATTAAATAAGTTTTTGTTCAAATAAAACAGTATACAAATAAAAGAAGGATTCAAAGAAATTCATTATCATTTTAAAATAAAAAATAGAGTAATAGTAGATGAACTGGATAAAACCAATAAAGTAAAAACTTTACCTTCTTGCCTTGTTTGCCATTATATAAAGCAATAAATATTATAGACAAAGCAGTAAATAAGCCAAGTAATACAGTTGGAATATTAAATGACCCAACTATAATATTATATCCATATCGTATAATACACAAAGTAACAAAAGATATAATCATAGCTAATTTATCATTCTTAAATAAATAAAATATAAATACTACAATTACACCCCAAAAACCGTAATCTGTATCTAATAGCTCTGCACTAATAGCAAGCAGAAGTACAACAAAAACACCAATTATTTTATCAATAGGAAAAGATAAATTTATATTTTGATTCTTAAATAAAGAAACTATATAATCAAATAAATAAATGCTTAATAATCCTAAAAATAGTGTAAAGAACACATTTAAAGAAAAAATACTCCCACCTAAATATTTGTGGATAAATAAACTAAATGGTACTTGAGCGATAACACCAAACAAACCCAGTCTTAAGAAATATTTCTTTAAATTTTTAGTATGAATAAATCCTTCGCTTATCTGAAATGCAAAGATAGGAAAGGCTATTCGGCCAATTAAATTTAATACGCTATAATGACCAATGTATGCATCACCGAAGTGATCACAAAACATAGAAATTATTGCTATAATTTTTAGTGCAAAACTTGACATTTCTAACCTCCAAATATTAATGTTAAAAATATTTTATCAAAAGTACATCTAAATAGCAAGAAAATTTCACAGACCTCTTGAACTTTACGTAAAAATATGATAATATATTAAACATCGAAATATAAAAAACCATAATAAAGGACAAGGCAAATATAAGAACTATCTTACAGAGAGCCAAGTAAAGCTGAAAATTGGCAGAAAAGTATATATTTGTTATCACCTTTTAGTTGCTTAATCTAAAAATAATAATATAAAAAAATATTATCTACTAAATTAAGCCGTAAATCTGCGTTAAAGATAGAAAAAGAGAAAAGAATATGAAATAAATGCAAAATTTAATGAAAATATATTTTGCAAAACAAATAAATTCTTTTAAAATAGGTGGTACCGCGGAAAAACAAAGCCTTTCGTCCTAGAGATGAAGTGGCTTTGTTTTTTACTATAGCTAAAAAATAATTTTATTTTGACGTTGTTAAACTGCATTTCGAAAATCCTCATCGTACTATACTGTACGACTCCAGTTTTCTCATTTGTTTGCCTAGTCAAAATAGAAATTCTTTTTCAGCTAATCTACTTAATAACAAGGAGGAGTTTTGAATGAGCGAAGAGAAAAAAGACTATGGAAAAACATTAAACTTACCAAGTACAGACTTTCCAATGAGAGCAAGTCTGCCAGAAAGAGAGCCACAAATTCAAAAAGAAATTTTTGAAAATGGGCTATATGAAAAAATATTAAAGAAAAATGAAGGACATGAAAGCTTTGTACTACATGATGGACCTCCATATGCAAATGGAGAAATCCATGCAGGACATGCTTTAAATAAAATACTAAAAGACACTATAGTAAGATATAAATCTTTAAAAGGATTTTATTCACCATATATACCAGGATATGATACACATGGTATGCCTACAGAAAAGAAAGCTATAGAAAAATTAGGATTAGATAGAAGCAAAATACCAGTAACAAAATTTAGAGACACTTGCAGAGAATTTACAAGTACATACAAAGAAATGCAAACAGAAGGATTTAAAAGACTCGGAGTGCTTGGAGATTGGGAACACCCATATGTAACATATGATCCAAAGATGGAAGCAAGACAAATAGGAGTATTTGGTGAAATGTACAAAAAAGGATATATATATAAAGGATTAAAACCTGTATATTGGTGTACAGATTGCGAAACAGCTTTAGCAGAAGCAGAAATAGAGTATAAAGATGTTACAGGAGCATCAATATATGTAAAATTCCCAGTAGTAGATAGCAAGGGAAAATTTGATGAACAAAATACATTTATAGTAATTTGGACAACAACTCCATGGACACTTCCTGGTAACCTTGGAATTACTCTTGGAGAAGACTTTGACTATAGTATAGTAGAAGTACAAGAAGGAGAAAACACAAACTTTGTAAAACCAAATAAGGTAGAAAGATATATCATAGCTTCTGAACTAGTAGAAAAAGTTATGCAAATTGCAGGAATTACAGAATACAAAGAAGTGCAAAAATTAAAAGGAAAAGAATTAGCAGGAGTACTTTGCAAGCATCCATTCCTGGATAGAAATTCAGTAGTTATAATGGGTAGCGAAGATACTGTAAATGTTGAACTTACAGAAGGTACAGGAGCCGTTCATACTGCACCGGGATATGGTAAGGAAGACTATTTAGCAGGATTAAAAAATGGCTTAGATATAGTAGTTACAGTAGATGAAAAAGGACATCAAACAGAAGGTGCTGGAGAGTTTTCTGGAATGTTCTATGCAAAATCTAATAAAGAAATAACAAAATGGCTTGCAGAAAATGGATACTTATTAAAAGAAACACAAATATCTCACTCATATCCACATTGTTGGAGATGCAAAAAGCCAGTAATATATAGAGCTACAGACCAATGGTTTGCATCAGTAGATGGATTTAGAGAAGCAGCGTTAAAAGCTATAGAGGAAGTACAATGGATACCATCTTGGGGCGAAGAAAGAATTGCAAGTATGGTAAGGGATAGAAACGATTGGTGTATTTCTAGACAACGTACATGGGGAGTACCACTTCCAATATTCTATTGTGAAAAATGTAAAGAACCATATGTAACAGAAGAGTCTATAAAGAAAATTCAAGATATATTCAGAGAAAAAGGTTCAAATGCTTGGTATGATATGTCAGAAGAAGAACTAATGCCAGAAGGAGCAAAATGTTCAAAATGTGGATGTACACACTTCAAAAAGGAAACAGATATAATGGATGTTTGGTTTGACTCAGGTTCAACACATCAAAGTGTGCTAGTAGAAAGAGGAATAAAATATCCAGCAGATTTATATCTAGAAGGAAATGACCAATATAGAGGATGGTTCCAATCGTCTTTATTAACTAGTGTTGCAACAAATGGAATAGCACCATATAAACAAGTTTTAACACATGGATTTGTTACAGATGGACAAGGAAGAAAAATGTCAAAAAGTCTTGGAAACGGCGTTGCACCAAGTGATGTAGCAAATAAATATGGAGCAGACATATTAAGATTATGGGCACTATCTTCTGACTATACAACAGAAGTAAGCTTATCAGATGCAATACTAAAACAAATCTCAGAAGTATATAGAAAAATAAGAAATACTGCAAGATATATCTTAGGAAATACATTTGACTATAATCCAGAAGAACCAGTAAAATATGAAGATTTGCAAGAAATAGACAAATGGGCATTAACAAGATTAAATAAATTAATAAAAGATTGTACAGAAAATTATGATAATTACAGTTTTAGCAATTGCTACCATGATATAAATCAATTTTGTGTAATTGATATGAGCAATTTCTACTTAGATATAATAAAAGATAGATTATATACATCAAAGAAAGACTCAGTAGCAAGAAGAGCTGCACAAACTACAATGTACATTATTTTAGATGCATTAGTAAAAATCTTAGCACCAATGATACCATTTACAGCAGAAGAAATTTGGAAAGCAATGAAACATACTAAAAACGAAGAAGTAGAAAGTGTAATGCTTACAGATTATCCAGAAGTAGTAGAACAGTATGATAGCAAAGAAATTGCAGAAAAGTGGGATAGAATAATAAAACTAAAAGACATCGTAGCAAAAGAACTAGAAAATGCAAGAGCTGCAAAAACAATAGGGCATTCTTTAAATGCAAAGGTTACAATTTTTGCAGAGGGTAATCAATATGAATTTATAAAAGAAAACCTAGAATTATTAGAAACAGTATTTATTGTTTCTAAATTAGAAGTAGAAGAAAATGCTAGAAAAGATGAAGTAAAACTTGGTGTAAAGGTAGAGCAAGCACCAGGAGAAAAATGCGAAAGATGCTGGATGTATTCAGAAACAGTAGGTGAAGATAAAGAAAATCCTACAATATGCCATAGATGTAGCGAAAATATAAAATAGTATTATTTTATAAAATGTATGAGGATTAAGTTATATTTTTCAAATTTTTAGTATCTTGCTGGATCTAAAACCATCTAAGCACAAAATAATTATGAGAAATTAGCCATTAACTTAATAATATATACAAAAAAATATAAAACGAAAAATAATACTAAAAACAGAAAAAAGAAGGAGAAGGAATAATGAACGTATCAGATTTTGACTATAATTTACCAGAAGAACTAATTGCGCAAGTACCAATAGAAAAAAGAGATGAATCTAGATTAATGGTGCTTGACAGAAAAACAGAAACAATTGAGCACAAAACTTTTAAAGATATTATAGATTATTTAGAACCAGGAGACTGCTTAGTAAGAAATAATACAAAAGTAATTCCAGCACGTATATATGGAAAAAAAGAAACTGGAGCAAACGTGGAATTCCTTCTTCTAAACAATATTGAAGGAGATGTATGGGAGAGTATTGTAAGACCTGGAAATAAGCTCCATGTTGGAACAAAAGTAATATTTGGAAACGGTATACTAAAAGCAGAAATATTAGAGGTTATGCCAGGGGGAACGAGAAAAGTAAAATTTGAATATAAAGGAATTTTTAACGAAATATTAGACCAAATAGGACTTATGCCATTACCACCATATATACATGAAGAATTAAAAGAAAAAGACAGATATCAAACAGTATATGCAAAATATGATGGCTCAGCAGCAGCTCCAACAGCAGGCTTACACTTCACTCCAGAATTATTAAAAAGAATTGAACAAAAAAGCATAAAAATAGCAAATGTAACACTTCATGTAGGAATAGGTACATTTAGACCAGTAAAAGAAGAAAGAGTAGAAGACCACGAAATGCATTCAGAGCATTTTTATATAAAAGAGGAAGATGTAGAAAAAATAAACGAAACAAAAAAACAAGGAAAAAGAGTAATAGCAGTAGGAACAACATCATGTAGAGTACTAGAAACAATTTCAGACGAAAACGGAATGGTAAAAGTAGCAGAAGGAGATACACAAATATTTATCTATCCAGGCTATAAATTCAAATGCTTAGATGGATTAATAACGAATTTTCATCTACCACAATCTACTTTACTTATGTTAGTATCAGCATTTTCAAATAGAGAATTCATTCTAAAAGCATATAATGAAGCGGTAAAACAAAAATATAGATTTTTCAGCTTTGGAGACGCAATGTTTATTAAATAGTGCGCAATTGGGGACGGGCTTATTTTGCGCATTCTAATTATATAAATTTGCCCAAAAATCAAAATATTATTTGCGCAAAATAAGCCCGTCCCCAATTGCGCAATCTCAAAAAAAGGAGGAAAAAATGAAACCAGCAGTAACATATGAACTACTACATGTAGATAAAAATTCTGGTGCTAGAAGAGGAGTGGTACATACACCTCATGGAGATATACAAACCCCAGTATTTATGCCAGTTGGAACGCAGGCAACTGTAAAATCTATGACGCCAGAGGAATTAAAAGATATAGGAGCGCAAATTATTTTGTCTAATACATATCATTTATATTTAAGGCCAGGACAAGATATTGTAAAGGAAGCAGGAGGACTTCATAAGTTTATGAATTGGGATAGACCAATTCTTACAGATTGTGGAGGGTTTCAAGTATTTAGTCTAGGACCTCTTAGAAAAATTATGGAAGAAGGGGTTGAATTTAAGTCACACTTAGATGGAAGTAAACACTTTTTTTCTCCAGAAAGTGTAATAAAAACAGAAGAGGATTTGGGAGCAGATATAATAATGTCCTTTGATGAATGTGTGGAATATCCAGCAAGTTACGAATATACGAAACAATCAATGGAAAGAACAACAAGATGGGCTAAACGTTGTAAAGAAGCCCATATAAGAGAAGACCAAGCCTTATTTGGAATAATTCAAGGTGGATTTTATGAAGATTTAAGAGAGAAAAGTGCTAAAGATTTGATAGAGCTGGATTTACCAGGATATGCAATTGGAGGAATTAGTGTAGGAGAACCAAAAGAAGAATTTTTAAAAATGCTGTATTTTACAGCACCTTTGATGCCAGAAAATAAACCTAGGTATCTGATGGGGGTAGGAACACCAGATTATCTAATAGAATCTGCATTAGCTGGAATAGATATGTGCGATTGTGTATTACCTACTAGAATTGCAAGGAACGGTACTGCTATGACGTGGAATGGGAAAGTTGTGGTAAGAAACGCCACATATGCAAGAGATTGGGGACCATTAGATCCCGAATGTGATTGTTATACTTGTAGAAATTACACAAGAGCTTATATAAGACATTTAGTAAAAACTAATGAAATTTTAGGGGTAAGATTATTATCAATTCATAACATAAACTTCTTGACTAAATTGATGGAAAAGGTTAGAATAGAAATAGAGAATGATAATTTATTAGAATTCAAAAAAGAATTTTATAAGAAATACGGTTATACAAAAGAGTAAATCGAATTTAAGAAAGGGGTTTTTATGAATTTATTAGATAATGAAGAGATAGAAAAAAGAAGTAAAAAAAGTAAAGTTTTAATGATAACGATTACAATAATTATTGTTATTTTACTTGTATTATGTGGACTATTATTATATCGTATAATAAATGTACAAAAAGATCTTCTAAAATTGAATATAGACAATAAAAGTGTGAATTTTTCTAGTGATATGTTTGACATAGATGGAAGTCAATTATATATTAATATTAAAAAATTTGCAACACTAATGGGATACGAAGCTTATAATGGAGATTATAAAACAAGATATTCTGAAAATACTACAAATTGTTATATAAGTAGTGAAGACGAGATAGCATCATATTCACTAAATTCAAGTACGATGTATAAAAAAGTCGTTAATAATGATGATTATGAGTATTTTGACATAAGCACTCCTGTAAAATTAGTAAATGGAGAACTCTATGTAACATCAGATGGAATGGCTATAGGACTCAATTGTGCGATTAAGTTTGATATAAGTAGCAATACGATTTATGTGTTATCGTTAGATAACATAACAAATCAATATATATCTAAATTTCCAAATTCTGTTGTAAATGAAGAGAAAAAGGATATAGACTTTAATAATAAAAAAGCTTTACGTTACGGTTTAGTAGTAGTAAAAAGTGCGGATGAACATTATGGAGTTTATAATGGGAATGGCGAAGAAATAATAGGAACTAAGTATGCAAGTATTACCTTTAAAGAAGGCAGTAATGAATTTACTGTAACAACAGATGAAGGAAAAATGGGAATACTATCAACAGATGGAAATACAAAAATAGAACCGAACTATACTGAAATAAAACAAATAAGTAAAGACCTAAATTATTATTTAGTAAATAATAGTAATAAATATGGAGTAATAAATCAAAATGGGAATATAGTTATATACTTAGAGTATGACCAAATAGGAATAGATGAAGAACAATTTAATGCCAATAGAATAGATAATCCATATATATTATTTGACAATTGTATACCAGTAATGAGAAATAAAAAATGGAGTCTATTTGATATAAATGGCAAGAAAATTATTAATGAAGAATTTGACGAGATAGGATGCGTTAATGGGTCAAAAACAGATAAGATAAATAACAATGTGTTAATAATACCCAAATATGAAGGTATAGTTGTAGGAAATAAAGAAAAATATGGAATAATAAGTTCAAAGGGAGAACAATACGTAAAAATAGTTTTAGATTCTGTATATTCTATAACTACCTCTGGAGAAGATAATTATTACATTACTTTTACAATGCCGGTAGAAGAAAATGGTAAAAAAGTTGAGAAACAAGAAACATATAATCTAGACCAATATTTTGAAGAACATGTAATAGAAAAAGAAGAAGTTCCACAGATAAACCAAAATGTTTTAGATGCAAATACAGTAAAACAAGAAAGTAATAATAACGAACAAGTTATAGAGAATAAAACAAATATTACATAGAGAATAAGAAACCAAGACAGAGTAAATCTAGTATATATAACCTACTAATTTACTCTGTTACATTCTTATATTATTAAAAATTTTTCCCAATATAATTCAAGATTTATTTTAAATTTACACCAACTATACCACCAATCATTCCAGAAATAACACCTATTACAATCATTAAAATAGAATTTATATCTAAACTGAAATTTCCTGTAAATAGGCTTGAAATCAAATATAAGACAATAACATAAATACCACCAATTAAACCACCATTTAAAATGCCTTGCTTTCTAATAGTCTTGCTACTCATAAAGCTACCAATTAATATGCTAATTCCTGTGATAGTAAAGAGAACAGGAATTATTGTATTTTCTGAAATATTGGTATATGCTAAAATTGCAGCATATACTGTAAGCAAAATTGCTGATATAATTATTGCAATTAAAGAACCTTTAACAATTTTTAGTATTGATTTACTGCTGTCTTTTAAATTATCTAATTGTTTATTGTTTTCTGTAATATTCAAAACCGTTCCTCCTAATAAATTTGTTTTGTTAAATATATATGAGGTAAATGTAAAAATATGATATAAGTATTTTATTTAATATAATAGTATTAAGAATTAAAAATTTAAATAGTAGTTATAGGATAATGGCTTAATTTTACTATTTTGCCGAAATCTTAATAAGATGTATACTTTATTAGGATTTTAAAGAGTTTCATGTTTAAAACCATTATCCTAAACAAATAGTAACAAAAAATTTGCTAAAACTGTTGATATTTTTGCATTTTTAGGATAAAATCATATAGTATACGATTTTTTACTTTAAGAAAGGACAAGAAATAAATGATAACTTATGAAGATGTAAGAAATAATATAGAAGTAAAAGCATTAGTTGAAGGAGCTCAAAAGCAGCTAAATGCTTTAGGATACACAGAACATTCTGTAAGGCATGTAACAATGGTTGCAAATCGTGCGGCTGAGGTATTAGAGACGCTTCGGCTACCCAGAGGAAAGAATAGAACTGGCGAAAATCGCAGGTTACATGCATGATATAGGAAATTGTGTAAATAGAGTAGATCACGCACATACTGGTGCAATTTTAGCATATCAGATATTAAAAGGCATGGGAATGGACTCGGAAAAAAGAACAGAAATAATGATGGCAATTGGTAATCATGATGAACAAACAGGAACAGCAGTTAGTGATATTTCAGCAGCTCTTATTTTAGCAGATAAATCTGATGTCCATAGGTCAAGAGTGGTAAACAAGAACATTTCAACATTTGACAAGCATGATAAGGTAAATTATGCTGTTACAGATTCTGAGTTTAAAATCAGCAAGGCTGAAAGAAAAGTAACTTTAAGTCTTACCATAGATACAAAAATATCACCAGTTTTGGACTATTTTGAAATATTTATGGATAGAACTATGATGAGTAAGCATGCAGCTAAATATTTAGGAATATGGTTTGAACTAATTATTAATGATACAAAATTATTATAGAGCTAGAAAAAATATGATAAAAGAAAGGAACGAAAAAAATGAATAGAAGATTAGAAATAGCACTTATTACATTACTAATTATTTTAGTATCAATAATTTCTTTTGCAGGATTGTTTGTACAACATACAAAATTCATGGAAAATATTATCCCCGAATACCAATTAGGGATGGATTTAGATGGATATAGAGTAATTACTGTTAAGGCAAGTGATGAAACTGAAACAAAATACTATGATAAAGATGGCAATGAGGTAGAAAAGGAAGCCAAAGATGGGACAACTAAAGAAGTTCCAGTAAATACAGAAGATATGCTTAATATCCAGAACTACAAAAAAGCAAAAGAAGTAATAGAAAAAAGATTATCAGATTTAAATATAGCTGAATACCTTATAAGACTAGATGAAAAAGACGGAAGAATTACAGTTCAGCTACCAGAGAATAGTATGACTGATACTGCTTCACAATTTTTAAATAGTAGAGGAGTATTTACAATAGAAGACGAAGACGGAAATGTTCTTTTAAATAATGACAACTTAAAAAGTGTACAAGTAGGTTATTCAAATCAAAGCACAAGTGGAACTACAGTATTAGTAAGATTTAATTTTAATGATGACTCAGTAGATAAATTAAAAGAAATATCTAATACTTATGTAAGCTCAACAGATGAAGAAGGAAATGACACAAGTAAAAAAGTTTCTATAAAATTAGATGGAAGCACATTAATATCAACTACATTTTCAGAAGAACTAGCAAATGGAGTCTTACCATTAACATTAGGAACCGCAACAGATACAAGCACATTAAATACATATATGAATCAAGCTACTAATATAGCAATCTTATTAAATAATGGAACATTACCAATTGAATATACTATGGATCAAAATAGATTTATAAAATCTGATATAACAATGGATGATTTTATTATCCCTGCAATAGTTGTAGGAGCAATATTATTAATATCATTTGTTATATTGATAATACGTTATAAAACATTTGGGTTATTAGGAATAGTATCATATATTGGTTATATGGCAATATTGCTATTAATTGTAAGATATACAAATTTAATAATTACAATGGAAGGAATTTTTGGTTTATTAATTTCTGCAGTATTAAATTATATACTTATAGTATATATACTTGAAACTGTAAAGAAAACAGAAAAGGATAGAGAAATATATAAGAAACAATTTAATAAATCAATGACCAGCATTATATCAATATTAATACCAACATTAATAATAGGAATAGTATTATGTTTTTCAACATGGCTTCCAGCGTATAGTTTTGGAACAATAATATTCTGGGGAGTAATAATTATAGCTATTTATAATGCAATAGTTACAAGAGGATTATTCTTATTAAATATTAAAGAGGATTATAGAATATAAACAAGAAAAGGAGAATGATATAGATGAAGAAAGTCATATATGCAATTTTAATCTGTATTATAATCGCAGGAATAGTTATAATTGCTACAATGGGTCTAAATGCAGATATAATATATAGCAAAAATGTTGAATTAGATGTGTATATTGGACAAACAACTAATATAAAAGATATAAAAAATATTGTAAAAGAAGTATTCCCAGGGGAAAGAGTAATAGTTCAAGAAATTGAATTATTCCAAGATATGGTATCAATAAAATTAGCAGATACAAGAAGCGAAGATGAGCTTAAAAGCAAAGCAGAAGAATTAAACAACAAGATAAATGAAAAATACGGTACAGAAAATAAGGCTGATGATATAACAATAATACATAATCCCAAAATAAAATTATCTAGCATAATTATGCCATACGCTGTTACAATAGGAATAAGTGTAATTATAATATTAATATATACAAGCATAAGATATAGAAAACTAGGAATAGTAAATACAATAATTACATATATAATTTCAATAGTGGCTGTTGAAATGCTTTTACTTAGTATAATAGCAATTACAAGACTACCAATAAATAGAATAGTAATCCCAATAGGACTTTTAGCATTTGTAATAGTTGTAACAATTTTAGGTTTTATAAATGAAAGAAAACTAAATGTTACAGCAGAAGAAACAGAAAAAAAGAAATAATATAACTTAATACTTTAACAAATAAAAAACGTTATTAATATTATATATTAGTAACGTTTTTTTTTAGGTGATGAGAAGTATGTTAAGAAAATTAAAAAAGATTTTATATAGGAGCATAACAAATAAAGAAATCTCGTATGAAGAACTGATAAAGATGTCTAAAGAAAAATTAGTATATCTTATAGATGTTAGAAGCAGTCAAGAGTTTGAAGAAGGCCATCTAGATGGTGCAATAAATATATCTGTATACAATATAGAAAACGAAGTTGAAAAAATCATAAAAAATAAGGAAGAGGTTATAATTGTATATTGTTCATCAGGTACTAGGAGCAAAAACGCAAAGAATATATTAGAAAAACTAGGATATACAAATGTATATAATTTAAAAAATGGAATTGATAAATTATGGGTAAGTTCATAAGATAAGCACAAATATAAAAAAATAGAATAAAATATGTATATCTAACAAGCATTTAGTAGATAATACTACATAAAGAAAGGAGAAAATCCTGATGATTTCATATTGCATAAAAACAGATAATATAGAGATAATACAATATCTACTAAATAAAATTAGTAATTTGGATTTCCCAGATATAATTTATTGTAATAAAACATTTAAAAAATATGAAAATGTAATAATGCATTGTAGAAATACAAATTATGAAGAATTTAAAAATATAATATCAAGTTTAGTTTCAGATATCATAATAAAATTCTACCAAGAAAAACTAGTAAGAAGAATGATAATTGTAAACTACTTTTATTTTGAAGATTATGAAAAAAAACTAATATATGAGAATTGTAAGGAATTTTTATTACAGAGTAAAGAGGAAGTTTACGAGACATTGTTTAAAGAGATAGAAAAGTATGTAAACGATAAAAGGAACATTTATATTCAGGGGATAGTAAACTTTAGAATAAGTGAGTATATAAAAGCTTTAGATAACATAGTGGATATGGGAGTAAATAAGTATATAATAGAAAAAGAATATAAAGAGTTTATAAATTTGCTAAAAATTTATGTCAATTCAGCGGAATGCAAAACAGATATTCTTCATCTTATATATTCAAACGGAGAATCAATTTTATTGGATAAAGAAAAAAATATAATTAGCTTAGAAAACAATAATATAAATAACCTAAAATATTTATCTGATATAACTTTTTCGTCTAATGATATTGCATTAAATACCTTACTAAGCATGTTACCTAAAAAAATAGAAATTCATATTATAGATAAGGAAGATGAGTTTATTAATACACTCAAGCTTATTTTTGAGTCCAGAATAAACATATGTACAGAGTGTAATATTTGTAAAACATATAGAAATTTAAAGATTCCTACAATGAAATTAAAATAGGGTTTTAATAATTTGTAAGTAACATATACTTGCTTTTTAGAAACACCATTATCCTGTAACTACCAGCTTATTAAAAATAAGAAATGTATTTACTATTTGTGAATTTTGTGATAATATACGTATATTAATAAAAAGTGGAGGAGAGCATGGAAGAAAAAAAATTAGTAACAATATTAGTACCAGCATACAACGAACAAGAAGTGTTAGATATGTTATATGAAAGACTAAAAAAAATAATGGATGAGAACCAAAAATATGATTTTGAAGTATTATTTGTAAATGATGGTAGCAAAGATGACAGCTTAAAAATTATGCAAGAGTTACGAGAAAAAGATAAAAGAATTTGTTATTTAAGCTTATCAAGAAATTTTGGAAAAGAAACAGGAATGATTGCAGGCTTAGATTATAGTAG
>CALXND010000007.1 GCA_944389655.1 uncultured Clostridia bacterium
ACACCTGGTTTATGTGGCAATTTTTTTAACTCTTCTTCTATGTTAAACATTTTCCTCTTTCCTTATTTTTTACTCCACAATATTATACCATACTTTTTTGTTTTTAGATAGTGATTTCTTTAATAGATTTTAGAGGCACTGCAAAATTTGTAGGAAAGCAAAGTATATGTATATTTTGAAATATTTTGCAGTACCGCGCAGCGACCAAACGAGTCTTCTTTGAAGACGAGTGCGAATTGGAGAAACGTTCAGATTTAAAAAATTTGCTATTTTTTAAATCTGATTATATCGTTTCGACAACAAGCGACAAAAAAATTTGAAAAATATACATTTCATTAGGATTTTAAAAAGCTTCATGTTTAAAAGCCATTATCTTATAACTTTCAAATATTATTCACTAGTTTTTCTATATTTTTTCTTTTGTTGTATTTGCGTATTTCTAGTACTTCCAAATACCATAGATATCCAATTATTAAAACAATAGCAATATTTTGTAAATATAGTATTGCAATACTACTTATTGCAGTTAATATTATAAGTACGGTTTTTGATATAATATATGTAAGTTTATAAGCTTTTTTGGCTCCTAAAATTATTTTTAACAATTCCTTTAAAACTCTTCCACCATCCATAGGATAAATTGGAATTAAATTAAATATTCCTATTAAGAAATTTGAGTATACTATTAATTGATATATATAGGTATTTTCAATACTTACATTAAATTTTGCAAATATTATTATAATTGTTGCAATTAAAAAGTTTGTTAGTGATCCTGCTAATACTATAATTGCTTTTTGTATGTGTAACTCTTTATTATAATAATCTATGTTAAATCTAATTTGCAACCCAAATGGTGTTAGTTTTAATTCGGTTGGTTTAAATTTTAGTATCAATCCTGCAACTAAATGACCTAGTTCATGTATAATTGCAAACACCATTAGTACTATGTAAATTTCTAGTTGTGATGTTAATAAAAACAAAAACAGAAACAAAAAAATTTTTAAGTCTATTTTTATACTCATTTGCATTTCTCCTCATATGATATGTTTATAAAGTCTACTATTTTTAGCTATTGTCTACAGCAAACTTTTTCTCTCTAAGTTTCTAATACTATTTAAAATCCAATATGGATTCTGGATTTATTGTTCTATTGTCTCTTCTTATCTCAAAATGTAAATGTGGCCCTGTGGAATTGCCTGTTGAGCCTACTTCTGCAATTTTATCTCCTTGCTTTACTTTTTGTCCTTCCTTAACTAGTAATTTACTACAATGTGCGTATCTAGTTAGTACATCTCTATTTTTTATATCTATATGCTTACCATATTCGCCTTCTTCTGATGCCACCTCTACTGTCCCTTCCATTGATGCATATATTGGAGTTCCTTCATTTGCTCCTATATCTATTCCTTGATGATTTGCTGAAACTACTTCTGTTTCTTCTCTTTTTCCATATCTTGACGTTACAGTTCCTGTTACTGGCAAAATAAAGCTATATTTTTCTTTTAAATACTCTATATCTAATTCAGATTGAGATTTTTTTTCTGGTTCTTTTTCTGCTTCTTCTACAATTTCATTAGTAATAGCTCCTCCTATTCCGCCAGCTGTATTTGTAGTTTCATTCTCTACAGTACTATTTTCATCTATATTATTACTATTTTGCACTTCGTTTGTTACTACTGAATTTGTTTGTTCCTCTCCTATTCCTAAAAAACTCCACTTATCTTTATTATTGTTTATAAATTCGGTAACTTGTTTTTGTATATTTCCAAAATTAATATCATATGCTAAAAATTCCTTTGTTTTATTTATTACATCTTCTGAAAATATGTAATTTGTATTTTTTATCAAATAAAAAATTATGTATATAACTGCACATATTGCAAGTTGCATTAGCATCTTTTTAAATAATGATATTTTTTTCTTTTCACTTCGGTTTACATTTCCGCTTGATACTCGTATACCATTTGCTATTTTTCTTCTATGATAAATTTCTTCTGCTCTTCTAATTCTTTCTTCTTGACTTATTGTTCTTTCCAAATGAAATTCCTCACATTCTTCTAAAATTTGTTATTTTGAAAGTTTCCTCTTTGTTTGTGCTGGTTTAGGTTTCCGACTATAAGTAGGAAATCCTAAAGGCGATGGCGATTATATCCTTTTTATATAATAGAAATTTTCTATACAATAAAAAACATCTATTCACTTTGCTGTTTAATGTATATGTGAATTAGATGTTTTTTATACATATTTTCTTTTATACAATACACATTTTAAATTAATGTGAAAATAATCCCTAAAATGGTTGTAAATGCTAGAAACAAATTGATTTTAAGCGATGCTTTATATCTTTTTTCTAGCTTTTTCATATTGTTTTTCCATTTTGGTGTATTCTTCTCTAAGCTTTCTGTGTATGACTTTACAAGCATTTCTGCTTCTTTTACAATATATTCGCTTCCTTCTTTTTTGTTTGTTTCATCTTTAGAATATTGAGCATCAACCATCTGATATTTATGTATTTTCTTATTTTCTTTTAATACCACAATAGCTTCTTCTACAAGATTTGATGGCAAATTTTTAAGTACAATAATATTTTTCATGTCACTAATATTCATTTGTTTTCCTCCTTAAGTAATTATCTTACTTAAATTTTTGCCATTTTTTATTTTCTTATACATAAATATGTGATTTTTCTAAAACATTTCTTATTTCTGCTGAAATATCTTTTGCAAATAACAAATTATCTTTTAGACTTACCTTTTTTAATTCTTTTAAGTTTTCCTCTTGTGTGTTATAATAATTTCCTACAACACATTTTATATTAATGTTTGAATAAAAGCATATACTTTTGTTTAATGCTTTTCCAATTTTTATATATCCAGAACTTATTACTACATCTCCGCTATTATTTTTGTTGCTTAAGGCTGCATCTATTGCAATTATATATGGATTTTGAGTTTTTTTGTAAATATTTGAAATTACATTTCTAGCATTAGAAAAATTTAAATTTTTTTCTATTGTGCCATATACTTGTATAAATTCATTTTGTATTTCACTTAAATAACTTCCTACTACTGGTCCTATGCAATCTCCTGCAAGCTTATTTGTGCCTATACATAAAAAAACTATTTGGGTATAGTTTTGATTTATTTGCTCAAGCTTTTGTTTAAAATCTTGCCTAAATCTTTGATAGTTGTAACTCAAATATAATCAATCCCTTCTAAATTATTATTTATACTATAGTTTTTACTAACGGCTCACTTATCACATTCTTATTTACTATATATAAACTGTTTAATCTTATTCTTTATTTCTTGCAATTATGATACTTACATCTCTACTATGATTATATTTCTTTACTATATTTTGAGAAAAACTTGCTATTTCATTTGTCAAAATAATTACATCATATCTTTTATTTATTAATTCTTCTAATTTTTTATCAGTATTTTCTGGATCTTCTAATTTAAAAACATCAAACCCTAATTTTTCTGGCACGTTAAAACTTTTTTCATCCTTTTCATATTTTATCCATGACATTTTCATTTTTACCACCATTTTTAGTGTTTGATATTTTTTAGAAAAATATTCATTTATTTTGCATAATAATGACTTTTTACAATTTTTTTCTCTATTTATAAGATTTTAAATTCTGCATCACTATTCGTGTTGAAAAGTTTTACGCATACAAATTTTGCTACATTGTAGTTCTATGCAACATAAAATGTGCATTATCCTTCTAGTAATGCTTTTATATCTTCATCTTCTTTTAGGTTCTCATCTGATATGTAAGAAAATGCTCTTTTATCACTTTTTACTGCTTCTAATGCAATTTCTTTATTTGCTCTTAATCTTTTACTTGCATATTTAAATATAAGTCCTTTGTTCTTTACAGCTTCTAGCACTACATCGTAGTCATCTCTAAGTTCCTCCGAGGCATAATATAGTTCCTGCCCATCTATTTTTACTGCGTCTAACATTGTTTCTTTATCATTTGATAGTCTTTCGCTAACATAACAAGCTGTCCAACCGAACTTTCTTTATTGATGCTAAAACTACTTCTTTATCGTCTTTTAGTTCTTTACTGGCAAATTCTAGGCTATTTCCGTCTTGATTAATTGCTACCATTACTACTTCTTTATCATTTTTTAATCTATCTGATGCAAGGTCTAGTAAACTACCTTGTTTGCCAACCATTTCGATTACATATTCTTTGTCGTCTGATTTTGACACATCAAATTCCATGTTTGCCTCCATTTTGTAATAGTTTATTTTTTCATTTTTCTTAAATAATCTTTTGTTTTTTTATCTACTCTATATGATTCAATTATTTTCTGCAAAGCCTTATTAAAAGTAAATTTATCTAATTTGTTATCTTTCAGAAATTTTAATGTTTTGTCTTCGTTTTTTATAAATGCTTCCGATATTCCCCATGCAATTCCCATTTTTACATAGTATTTATCTAATTTTATATTATTATAAATATCAAAAACTCTATCTATATACTCGTCTGTAATAAAGTAGTCCATAAGCATAATAACTGCAAATCTAACTTCAAATTCTTTATCAGATTTTATATATTTAAGTATGTATTCGTATATCTCTTTTAAATTTTTGCTTGCAAATTTATATGTAGCTGAACAGCAATCACAAATAGCCCAATTATCTATCATTGGGACAAATTTGTCTAAGTATTTAATTCTTGTTTTTAAATCTGCTTTCATGTATCCTATAACTAAACCATAAATCATTTTTTCCTCGTAAAATTCACATTTGTAAGTATTTAAAAATGTTATTGGTTCTTCTTTTGCTATTGTTTTTGCTAATTTTCTTAAGTTTGGTATTCTTACCCCTATTATGTCATTTACATTTGGGCATAAACTCCCTTGAAACTCTTTATATTTTTCATCTGCTAATTCATAAATTTGTTTTCTTAAATCTTGCATTTTTCCTCCATATATACTTGTCTTTTTCAACATAGTATCATAATTTACTTTTAAGTTCAAGGTATTTTATTTTTCTACTCTATTATGCTATCTTTGAATTCCCTATATACGTTATCATACTGCTTTATAAAGTCCATTATAACATATTTAGTACATGGATATGCTTTCCTAAGTGCATTACCCAATACATGCGTTGTTCCATTTTTATAGTGTACTACAAATTTACTTTCTTTTGCTCTTTTTTCTCTTTCTTTGTATAGTGGAATTATAACCTCTCGATATAATCTCTCATAAGAAAAAATATATTCTTCCCCAACAAAACTTTTTGGCACAAATACTATTGGTATATGTTTTAAAGCTGGTAATTCTGTTTCTATCTCTGTCCAATCCTTGTTTTCTGAGTCCCAGCATAATTTACTTATTTTTACTTTTTCCATAGGTATTTTCCACAAATTACATTGTTCTTGTGTATATTTTACTAAGTCTTTAAATATTATTGTTGTAATTAGGTCAGAAACTTTATCCTCTCCGATATTTGGTACCATCATTATACAGTCATATATATCTTCTACCATTCCTTGTTCTAGAACACCGCTTTTAGATAATAGCCTAACTAAATCCTTTCCTCCGTTCTCTCCAAAGCTTTTTCCATATATAGTATTTAATGAATACCCCAATCTTGTCTCGTTTCTTTCATGAAAATTATTTATTATTTTTAATACTTCTCCATAGTTTTTATTTTTTGCAAGATTTAGCAAATTATTTATAAAATATTCTATTGCTTCATAACATTTCTTGTGCAGTTCTGTTTTTCCTCTTTTTATTTTCAGAGGATCAATAAATATTTTATTGTCTTTTGTTAAATTTACATTTACAAAATCCATTTTTACAGCTGGTATACTATATTTTAAACTTATTTTCATATTAATCTCATCCTTTTTTTGTTGATAGTATACCATTAGAATTCATTTCGTGCAATAGCGTATTATATTTCCTTTAATTTATTGGTTACAGTACAATGGTTTTATTTTAATGGGTTTTATACTTTAAAACATTAGGTATTATATTTTCGTATATAGCGACATAAGCTTTACAATTAGTGAACTGTCTATCTTCTCTACCGAGCCGTTCATTAAAAGCTTTCGCAATAAAAGAGCATAAAATTATATTGTGCATGGTATGATTAAATTTGCTATCGAAAATATGGACACTTTGGAGATTAAAGAAATAAAGAAAATAAAACAAATTAAAAATTTATTATTTATTCATACATTCTATAATTTTTATTTGACATCTGTAAAAAAGTGGTATAATAAGAATAGTAAATAAAGAAACCACAAACGTGGTTAACCTGAGAATAATATTTTAGACACATCAAACTTTGGCGAGTTTACAGATGTGTCTGTTTTTTGGTTTATTTGCTCTTACAAAGTAGTATTACAAGTGCTATTATCGAAGTAAGAGCTATGATAGTTACTCCAATTAATGAATGATATAATATGTATATTGTTGCAATTAATGTTTGCATTTCTACCATAAGCCTCATCTCCTTGTTGGAGGCAAACCACATCTGCTTATTCTCATTTTTATGTTTAATACTATATAACATTTGTTTGTAAAAATCAAGCTAACACATCGTTTTTTACAAAAGACTTCCAATCTTTACTGGCATATATTTTTACCAATAAATCTTGGAAGCTTATTACATAAAACTTTTACGCGCTCTTTAATTCAAGCCTTAATTTATCAGCTATCATTGCTATAAATTCACTATTTGTTGGCTTTCCTTTTGCTGCAGATACCGTATAGCCAAATATACTTTCTACTGCTTGTTGTTTACCTCTGCCCCATGCCACTTCTATTGCGTGGCGAATTGCGCGTTCTACTCGGCTTGGGGTTGTTTTGTATTTTGTTGCTATTTCGGGATATAATTGTTTCGTAATTTGATTTATAACATCAATATCGTTTACTACCATTATTATTGCTTCTCTTAAATATTGATATCCTTTAATGTGTGCTGGAACACCAACTTCATGTATTACATTCGTAACTAGCGCTTCTAAATTTTCTTCATTTTTCTTATTTTCTGGGGATATATCTATATACTGCGCTTTTGGTTCTCTACTTACAAAATTTACATTTGCTTGTACTGGTTTGTAAAATTTTAAATCTTTTATTCTTTTTATTAGAATGTTTATGTCGAATGGTTTTACTAAATAGTATTGTGCTCCAAGTTCTATTGCTCTTTGGGTTATTTTGTCTTGACCTACTGCTGATAGAATGATGCACATTGGCTTTTTTTCCAATTTTGTTTCATTTAATTTTTCTAAAACGCCAAGTCCATCTAAGTGAGGCATTATAATGTCTAATAATGCAATGTCTGGCTTTGTCTCAACTATTTTTTCAAATGCTTCTTGTCCATCTCTTGCTGTTGCGACTACTTCTAGTCCTTCATCTTTTGATAAATAACTTACTAATGTTTTTGTAAAGTCTTGATTATCATCAGATACTAAAATTTTAATTTTTTCATTCAATTTTTTATCCCCCTACTCATTATAAATTGTAAAATATTTACAATTAGGATTATATATCTTTTTCCATAATTTTACAATAGTTTTTGGGAAAATTTTTAATTTATTTTCTTTTTCGTATAATATATGTATTTTTTAACACTTTTATATCTAAAAACTTCACTTGTGATGCATTTTTTTTAAAGGTTTCCTCTACATTTTCTTTATTTTCTATATTAATACTACATTTTATATACTCATTATATTCTATTCTTTTTATCTCTATATTATTTATTCTGCAAAAATACTTGAATTTTTCTAAATCTTGATAATTTATTGTAACCTCTATTTCTAATCCTGGAATTTTATATATTATTTTTGCACTTTGAACTGCTTTAACTGTTGCCTCTGTGTACGCTCTTACCAATCCTCCTGCTCCTAGTAAAATTCCTCCAAAATACCTTGTTACTATTACAAGAACATTCATAAGTTCGTTTCTTTCTAAAACATTTAATATAGGAGAACCGGCGGTTCCGACTTGGTTCTCCATCATCACTAGACTTTTTTGTTATTATGTTGTCTTGAATGATATATGCATAGCAATTGTGTCTTGCATCATAATATTTTTGCTTTGTTTTCTTTATTAGCTCTTCTGCTTCCTCTACTGTTTCAACATAAAAAAGATTTGCAATAAATTTTGATCTTTTTTCTTCTATTTCTGCTGTAAAATTTCCTTCTATTGTTTTAAACTCTTGCATTTTAGGATAATTCCTCCTACTTTTTTATTATTTAATGTTTATTGCTTTTAAACTTGAAACTCTTTCAACTCATAATAAAATTTATATTTTGAAAATTTTTGCAGGAGCGCGTAGCGAACTATTAAACCAAAAAATCTTATTTTGTATCCATTCCTGCTGTATAACCTGTAGAATATGCAATTTGCAAATTAAATCCACCAGTGTACGCATCTACATCTATAATTTCTCCTGCAAAAAATAGCCCTTTTACAATTTTAGACTCCATTGTTTTTGGATTTATTTCTTTAATATTAATTCCTCCAGATGTTACAATTGCCTCTTCTATTGGCCTAAACCCACTAATTAATACTTCAAAATTCTTAAGAATTTTTATTAATTTTAGCCTCTCTTTTTTAGTTATTTCATTAACCTTTTTATTTGGCTGTATTTCTGTTAATTTGATAACTTCGTCTATCATTTTTTTAGGTAATAATTTATCTAAGCTATTTCTAAATTCTTTGTTCTTTTCTCCCTCAAAATCTCTTAAAATTCTTTCGTTTAGTTTTTCCTCTGACAGTGCTGGCTTTAAATCTATATAAAGGGCAATTTTTCCTTCTTTTAATAGATTATCTACATTTTTATATCTTAATAAGTGTGCTGAACTACTTAATATTGTTGGACCTGATACTCCAAAATGAGTAAATAGCATTTCTCCAAAATCTTCGTATATTATTTTATTTTTAGATAAATCTTTAAGCTTTATTTCCACATTTCTTAAACTAAGTCCTTGCATATTTTTACAAAGTTTTAGTGATTTTTCTTTTGATTCTAATGGTACTAATGATGGTCTTATTTTTTTAATTGTATGTCCTACTTCTTCTGCAAGTTTGTACCCATCTCCTGTTGAACCAGTTCCTGGATAGCTCTTTCCACCTGTTGCTAAAATTACTTTATCAGCTGCTATTTCTTCATTTTTTCCATCTATGTTTGTACTTACACCATATATTTTATTTTCTTTATTTTTTAATAGTTTTTCTACCTTAGCATTTAGTATAATTTTTACATTTAGCTTTCTTAAGATTCTTTCAAATGCTTTTTGAACATCTAAAGATCTGTCCGATACTGGAAACACTCTATTTCCTCTTTCTACCTTTGTAGCCACTCCTTCTTTTTCTAGCATTTTAATAATGTCTTTATTGTCAAAATTATTAAAGCTACTATACATAAACATACCATTTCCTGGTATGTTTTTTATAAAATCTTCTATAGGGATATTACTTGTTATATTACATCTTCCTTTTCCTGTAATTAAAAGCTTTTTTCCCAACATATTCATTTTTTCAAGTATTGTTACAGTATTTCCGCTTTTAGCAGAGGATATCGCAGCTAGTATTCCAGCAGGTCCTCCACCAATTATTACTACATTCATTTTCAAATTTCCTTTACCTTATTTATAATGCTTTAATTCTTAACATTAACAATCATTTTCTATAAATATATTCTAACAAAAAACTTTGAATTAATTAGTTGTACATAATAGATATATATTTAATTACCCAATCATATTTTGTACTGCTTTAAGTACTCCCAGCTTTCCATACTCATACGTAAGCCCACCTTGCATAAATGCTGTATATGGTGGTCTAATTGGTCCATCACATGAAAGTTCTATTGATGAGCCCTGTGTAAACGCTCCTGCCGCCATTATAACTTGGTCGGTATATCCTGGCATGTCCCATGGTTCTGGAATAGAATTTGAATCTATAGGTGAGCCCATTTGTATCCCTTGGCAATATTTTATTAGCTTATTTTTATCATTAAAATTTATTGTTTGAACTATATCTGCTCTTTTATCATCAAATTTAGGTTCTACATCAAACCCTAGCTCTTCTAACATTTTACTTGCAAATACTGCTGTTTTTAAACTACTTGCTACAACTGATGGTGCCATAAATAGCCCTTGTAAAATTAATTTTGTAATTCCAAGTGATGGTCCAACTTCTTTACCTTCTCCTGGTGCTGTTAACCTTTCTGATGCTAAATTTACCAAATCTCTTCTACCTGCAATATATGCTCCGTTTGGTGCGATTCCTCCACCTAGGTTTTTTATTAATGAGCCTACAATTACATCTGCCCCCACTTCTAGTGGTTCTTCTGTATTTACAAATTCACAATAACAATTATCTATCATTATTATTACATCTTTATCCACATTTCTAATATGTTTTATAACTTTTTCTAATTTATCTAATGTTATGCTTTTTCTAGTTGAGTATCCTTTAGAACGTTGAATTTCTATTAAATTTACTTTTCCTTCTTTTAATCTTTTTTCTATTGCCTCATAGTCAAATTCATTGTTTACTAATTCTATTTTTTCAAAATTTACACCAAATGATTTCAATGAGCTTGGGTTTTCTACAATCCCAATAACTTCGTCTAACGTATCATATGGTTTTCCTGTAATGCTTAGCATTGTGTCTCCTGGTCTTAAAAAGGCAAACAACGCTACTGTTAGAGCATGTGTTCCAGATATAAATTGTCCTCTGACTAGTGCATCCTCTGCTCCTAAAACTTCTGCAAATACTTTTTCACATGTATCTCTGCCTACATCTCCATACCCATATCCTGTTGTTTGATTAAAGTGCATATCTGATATTTTGTTATTCTGAAATGCTTGTAATACTTTTAAAGAATTATACTCGCACACTTGGTCTATTTCTTTAAAAATTGGTTCTATTTCTTTTTCTACATTTTTTGAATGTTCTATTAAATTATCTTCTATTCCAAATTTTTTATACATTACAATATTCATTCCTTTTCTAAACTTTAGTTTGTAATTATTATGTTTTTAAAAAAATTTTCCTATTACTTGTTTTTTATTTCTAGACTTCATCTGTATAGTAATTATTACCATACCATTCGTCTGCTTTATAATATTTTCCTATAAAGTTTGGACTAATATTATCTAATTCATATATTGGACTTTGAACTATTTCTCCATTATCGTTAATTACTCCCCATTTGCCATCTTTTAGTATTCCTGCAAATCCATATTCGTTAAATTCTGTAACCATGTCATATTCATTTTGGACTTTTACATTTCCATTATTATCTACAAATCCCCATGCATCTCCTATTTTTTTAGCAAATAGTTTATTGTTTGGAAATACTTCTTGTGCTGTTAATTCTTTTCCTGAGTAATCAAAATATTTATTTTCTGTTTCAGAATATACTCTTACATAGTTATCTTCTACTTGTATTCCCGCTTCATCCATTGATACTATCACATTCATGTTTTTGTCTATAAGACTTATAGTGTTTGTATCTGATATATTTGCTTGTAAAAGCTCTGTATTGTCTAGTTTGAATATGCTATTATATTTTAAGTCTACAACAGATTTTCCTGTTAAATCTATTATTCCATTATTTTTATAGCTTGCAACAATATAATAATTATTGTCTAATTCTTCTATATATGTGTAATTTTTATCTACTATTACATTTCCTGAATTATCTATAATTTTATATATTTCGTCTTCGCCATATACTATACTATGATTTCCATCTTTTGTAGGCATTCTATAAATGTATCCATCATTTACTTGGTTTCCAGATAAGTCTATAACTTTGTTTTCGCCGTTTTCTTCCACGTTTATATAAATTCCGCCAAATGTTAAGTTTGTATATTTTGTATCTATTTTTATATTGCCTTCTCTATCTACTACTCCATATTTTCCATTCCTTTGAACTACAAACATATCATTGTTTGCATTATATGTAATATCTTCATATTCAAAGTTTAATATTTTTTTATTGTTCTTTAAAATGCCTGCTTGTCCATCTTTATATGCAATTATATATATGTTATCGTCATCTGCAATTTCTGTAACTCTTTCTATCTCTGTATATTCTGTATTTAAAACTAAATCTCCTTTATAGTTTATATATCCATATCTATATCCATTTTCTTCTGTTTTAGATACAATAAATCCAGTTTTTTGGTATTTGGTATCTACATTATAATAATTGTCTACTATAATTGTATCATACTCTGGTTTTACCACTTCTTTTCCATTCATATTTATTATTCCAACTTTTCCATTTTGTTTAACTTGAAGCATTCCTTCTTTATATGTTATTGCTATTATTTCTTCATAAATTGGTTTTGTTATCTCTTTTCCTTCTAAGTTTATTAGTCCATATTTACCATTTTTTTTATATTTTAATATGCTTTTTTCAAATGGAATTCCATCTGCTGTAGTTTCTGTAGGTATTGCCTGTACGCTTTGATAACCTGTTATAATCTGTTCTTTTTTATCGTTTAATACTTTTGTTTCGTATTCTTTTGTTTCTGTATTATAATTTGACATACATATAAATACTGGTTTTGATGGGTTTGGTATTTGTATTACATCATAATTTGGATCTATTACTATATTTCCTTTTCCGTCTATTACTCCATATCTACCTTCTATGTTTATAGTGTTATATTCTACATGCGATACTTGCTCTATTTCATATACATATTTCGATTTTTTTGCAAAGTACATAGTTAGCACTACTGCGATAGCTACAATTATTATTAAAATTCCGATTATTATAAATATCTTTTTGTTTTTCATATAGTATTTCATCCTTTCTCTCTTTTGATTTTATCCATCTATTATATTAGTTTCATTCATGTTTCTGCAAACTTTTACTAGCTTAATTCTCTTGTCTTCCATTTCTTCTACTTTATATGTTAAGTTTTCATCTTCAACAACAATATTTTCTTCTGGTATTCTTCCGAGTAAGTCTAGTAAATACCCTGATAATGTTTCATAGTCTCCTTCTGGTATTTCTACATTAAATAATCTATTTATTTCGTATAATGTTGCAGAGCCTTCTATCATGTAAGTATTATCGTCTATTTTTCGTATCTCTGTTTCTTCATCATCATATTCGTCAAATATGTTTCCTACTAGTTCTTCTAGTATATCTTCCATTGTTATAAGTCCCGCTGTACCTCCATATTCGTCTATTACTATTGCTATATGCACCTTATTTATTTGCATCTCTTTAAATAATTCATCAATATCTTTTGATTCTGGAACAAAGTGAGGCTCTCTCATTATTTCTTTTAAGTTTATTTGTTGATTCATTTTAAGTGGTTTTATTATATCTTTTACAAAAAGTATTCCTTTTATATTATCAATATTTCCATCATATACAGGTATTCTACTGTATTTGTATTTATCTATTGTTTCTAGTAATTTATTTATATCTTCGTTTATGTCTATAGCATACATATCAGTTCTTGGCGTCATTATTTCTGATGCAATAATATCATTAAATTGAAAAACATTATTCAAAAGCTGTTTTTCTCCTTTTTCAATAGTTCCTTTTTCTTCGCCCTCGTCTATCATCATTTTTATTTCTTCTTCTGTTACAACTTCTTCTTCTGCTTCGCCTACTCCAAATATTTTAGATACCATGTTGGTAGAAAATGTAAGTAGTTTTACAAATGGTGCTGTTACTATTGAAATTGCTCTAATTACTCCTATTGTAGCATATGATATTTTTTCGTAGTATTTCATTGCTAGCCTTTTTGGTACTAATTCTCCAAATACCAGTGTAAAGAATGATAATATTATTGTGATTACTACTATTGATATTCCTTTCCATATTTCTAAACTAAAAAACGGCATTGCTGAACTTAATATTGGTGCTAACTTTTCTGCAAATGCGTCTGATGCAAATGCACTAGATAAGAATCCTGCAAGAGTAATTCCTATTTGTATTGTTGCTAAGAATTTGCTTGGCGATTTTAACATTTTTAATATTTGTTTTGCTTTCTTTTTTCCTTCTTTTGCATCTTTTTCTATTTTTGCATCGTTTAATGAAATAAATGCTATTTCTGTTGCTGCAAAATATGCATTTATTAGAATTAAAATTACTAGAATTAAAATTTGTGTTAACATATATCTTTCCTTGTTATAATATATTTAGGTTTTAAAGGCTTATCCTATAACCTGCTTTTAATTTGTATATATTATACACTATATTTTTCTTTTTACATATAGTTTTTTTAAAATTTTTTAATATTAGAATTGACTTTGTTCTGTTTTATTATTATAATTATTTTGTTGTTTTTTGTATTATTTTATCGTATGAAATGGTTGTACTAGATTTCTAAAACCTAAAAGGAACAATTATTTTATACTAAGGAGGTAATACATGAGCAAGTTATTTTCTAAATATTTAGAATTAAAGAAGAATGACTCTAATAAAATTTATCTATTTAAATCTGGTATATTTTTTCTAGCGCTTCAAGATGATGCCCATAAATTATCTGATGAACTAAATTTAAAAATTACAAATTTAAATCCTGATATAGTAAAGTGTGGTTTTCCAGTATCACGTCAAGAGCACTATTTTAGAATTCTTGAAGCTAAAGGGATTGATTTTATAATAATTGATGACACCTATGGTATTGTTAAAGATTACTCTGACTATGTGAATAACGATAAATTAAAAAATATAATTAACAAAATTATTAGTATTGATTTTGATAATATATCATATAAAGAAGCTTATAAATTATTATTAGATACAAGTAATTCATTAAAAAAGATATACAAAGATAGTTAATATAAAGGACATGTATGCTCATGTCCTTTTATTATAGAAAATAACAAAGTTCTGAACTATCTAATTATAATTTTAGATTATTTAGTTTTGTCATAATCTTATTTTAAAAATATATTATTAAAGCTCCAACAATGGCAATTATAAATCCCAGAATTTTTAATCCCCATGCTGCTTGATTTTGGTCTCCAAATCCAAATAATTTTTTAGTTATAATTCTAGCATCATATATCATTACTACTCCAATTAATGCCATTATTAATGCTACAAAATTTATTATAATTTCCATTATTAATCCTTTCCTGCACTGTTAAAAAAATTGTACTGTGTACTTACAGTCAAATGTTTCCTTTGGTTTTAAAGATATAATGTCTTGTTTTTGTATAAATACCCCTGTACTTTTTATTGTATCTGCTGTTGAATACCATGGCTCTATACAAATAAATGGTGCATTTGGTTTTGACCATATTCCTAAATATGGGAACCCTGTAAAATCTAATGTTAGTAAAGTCTTTTTCGTCTCTTTATTTTTTAAACTAATTTTATTAGAAGTAATTCCTTTCATTATTAATGCATCATTATTAAATGTATTTGGCCCTATTTCTATTCTCCTTTTATCTATCATTGTGTTTCTTGCATATTCTGTGCCAACTAATCCATCTACTAAATACAAGAAATGTATTTTGTCTTCATCTTCTTCAAACTCTAAATAGTAATTACCTTTTTGTAGTTGTTCTAAATCTATTTTAAATGCTGGATGCCCACCTATTCCAAAAGGTAACGTTACATCTCCAGTATTAATTACTTTATATATTGTTGTTAGTTTATTTTCATCTAATCTATATGTTGTATATAGTTCAAAATCATAAGGATATCTATTTTTTGTAATTTTGTTACTTTTCAAAACATATGAATGGAAATTATCTAATTTTGTAATTGGTTCAAACTCAAAATCTCTTGCAAATCCATGTTGTGGCATTTCAAATATTCTTCCATTTATAATTGTTTGATTTTTCTTTAGCTTACCTACTACTGGAAATAGTACTGGCCAATGTCTTTTCCAATATACTTTTCCATTTTCGTCAACACAATCTAGGCCTTGGTGGATTCTTTCTTCGCCATTCATTTTAAAACTTACTAATTCTCCACCCATTTTCGAGGTTAGCATTTTAGTATACATGTATATTCTCTCCTATTCTACAAAATTCTACTTTTTTCCTTATATATAATATTGTTTTTTTATGTAAATGTCAATAGTTTTAGGGGAATTTTGTTAAAAAGATGAGACCAAATAGGCCTCATCTTTTTTAATATAAATTTTCGACTTTAGTATCTGTATACAATGGCTCCATGTGGATTTAATATTTGAGCTGAACTGTTTTGCAGTTTAAATATTTCAGTTCCTCTTTCTTTTAAATCTATTCTCTTTGTATTATTTCCTCTGTTAACTATTCCAAGAATAATTCCATATTTGTTTTTTCTTGTAATTTTAAAAAATTCACTGTCTACTTCTACACAACATTCACCATCCTTAAGAATATCTATATTCTCCTTCTTCATCATTCCTAGCTTTTGATAATGTTGTTGCAATTTTTTAACTTCATGTCCCCATGGAAATGGTTTTCGATTATTTGGATCCTTATAACCATATAAGCCTGCCTCCGTTCCAGCAAATATCACAGGTATTCCTTTGCAGAGATATTGAATTAAAGATGCTTCCTCCTGTAAATCAATACTTTTTTCAATATCTATATAATCGTTGTCTATTTCCCATTTTCTAAATCGGTATGTGTCCATACCATTAATAGTTCTAAATGGCGCCTCAATGTCCCAAATTCTTCCTTTGTATGGGTCTTGACACATTCCTTCTCCAATAAGCATTGTAGGTAATCTTGGAGTATCATGTGAATCTAGTAGATTCCACAGTAAATCTTGTGCGTCTGCAGGATATTTATTAATTTCATCTAGAGTATAATTTAAATGTTTAAAATTTCCCCATCTTACCCACCTTATAATTGCATCTGCAAGTGGATAGTTCATCACAGAATCAACTTGTTCATCATAAATCTGTGGATTTTCTCTATGATTTGCTAAGTCCCACATTTCACTTTCAATTAATATTTGTGGATTTTTGCTTTTCACATGATTATTAAAATTAATCATAAACTCTTTTGGAAGAATTTCTCCTAGGTCTAGCCGTATTGCATCTGCTCCATTTTCAAGGTACATATCAGCTACATTAAAAGTATAACTTTGATAATCTTTATTTAGCTTATTGCATTGTGGCATGTCTTTAAAATTATACCAAAAAATAGGATTACCATTCTTATCCCATTCAAACCATGATTTGTATTTTTCATTTCCTTTTAATACCTCCTTAAAATAGTCACTTTTTGCTCCCATGTGGTTAAAGACAAGGTCTACACCAATAAGAATATCTTTTTTGTGTGCATTTTCACATAATTCTCTAAAATCATTCCAATCACCAATGTACGGATCTATGATTTTTTGATTACATACATCATAGTGATGGTTGGTATACGTATAAGAGATTGGGCTTAAAAAGATAATTCCAACTCCCAGGCTTTGAATATAGTCTAATTTATGGATAATTCCTTGTAAGTCTCCTTGATAAAAGTATTCATTTCTATATTCGCCATCTGCATCTGGCCACCAATCTGGAACACTATCATCCCATTTTTTGCTTCGTCTACCATCTAATTCTTTAGATTTTTCTCTATATCTGTAAAAACGATCTACAAAAATTTGATATCCCACCCGGCCTTTAAATCTTTCAAGTATACAATTTTTCTTCATATTAAAATCCTCCTTTAATTTATTAAAATATAAAAGATTACTATAGTTTACATATGTATTGTATATCGTTTTTTTATATTTTTCAATAGTTATTCGACAATGTCAAAAATTATTTTATCACTCTTGCATTATCTTCTTACAATAAGTCAAAAATAAGTTACAACATCGTACATTTCTAGTGTGTTTTGCTCTTATTTTTTAGTTTTTACATACAAATCTTTCGTATACTACTTTTACATAATATATATTGAGAAACCAAAAAAAACGATAATAATATAAGTAATTATTATACGTAATTGAAGGGGGAAAAACAAATTGAAAAATATTAAAAGCATTGATATTATAGGTACGGAATTAGATAATTATAGCATCGTTTCCCCCGGTATTAATACAGGAATAAGGGAACCAGATATTGTAACAGGACATGACTCACGTAATTATAGTATTTTAGCAAATAGCTTACAGGAAATGGCTCAAAATATGGTAGATGAGTATACTATGATATATGAAAGTATAAAGCAATACGACGGTTTCTATATTGGAAGATATGAATTGACTGGAACTGTAGAAAATCCAACATTACAAAAAGGTCAAAAAGTTTTGACAGCAGATATAGCAGGAAATTGGTACCAATTAAAAAAAGCATGTACAAATTTAATTCAAGCTGGACAAAATATCAGTGCTCAAAGTACAATGATATATGGTAATCAATGGGATGAAGTATTAGATTGGTTAGAAGAAACTGGCTCTAAGACATTTGAACAAATAAATGAAGATTCAAGTAGATGGGGAAATTATAATGATTATAATACTGCTAATAATTATACCGAAGATGATCCAGAATATGTAGCAGAAGCCGGTACAATGGTATTACCCGCCGGAAGTAGTGAATATTGGAAAGCAAATAATATATATGATTTAGCAGGTAATGCAAGAGACTGGACTCAAGAAGCAAACACTACATTGGATCGAGTTCGTCGCGGAGACTCTTACAGTGGCTCTGGTTCAGGAGGTCCTGTCGCAGATCGTGGTAATAACAATTCAAGTGATTCTTTGAATTTGATTTCAGCTCGCCCAGTATTATATATAACATTAAGCTCTGAATAATGTACTATTTGTTAGACATATAGTCAAAATAAAATACATAGTATTATTTTATATAGTCTATGTATTTTATTTTTATCTATAATAATTCATATTTATATATTTTCAATCTCTATATCTTTTTATCAATAGATGAATTACTGCAATTTATTCATCCTCTTATTTTCTTTTCACCTTCCTCTTCTTCTGCACAGAAAATCCAAATCTACCAATTTTCTTTCCTAAGCTATAATAATGTCCATTAGAATATGCAATCAAATTGCATTTAGATATATCAAAAGCTCCCTTTTCATCAATGTATTTCTCATCAGCATCTATTGATAGCACTTCTGCTACAAACATGTGATGGCTTCCTAACTCTCTTACCTCCTTAACTCTGCATTCAATTGCAACAGGACTCTCTTTTATAATCGGACATCTTACAAATTGTGCCTTTTCTTTTGTAAGATGCATTTCTTTGAATTTATCTACTTTGCTACCAGTCTTTACCCCACACCAATCTGTAGCATATGCCAAATTTTCATTTGTAAGATTTATTACAAACTCCCCTTGTTCTTTAATTAAGTTATAAGAATATCTTTCTGGTCTTACAGAAATATAGCACATAGCTGGATTTGTATTTAAAATTCCAGTCCATGCAACTGTAATTATATTTGACTTATCCATGGTACCACAAGATACCATTACTGCAGGCAAAGGATAAACAAAAGTCCCTGCTTTCCATATTTTTCTAGGCATTTTTCCTCCTTTTGCGCAAATGGGGACGGGCTTATTTTGCGCAAATATTATCTTAATTTTTTAGTAAATTTATAAATTTACAATTAAAAAATATATTTAAGCATGCGCAAAATAAGCCCGTCCCCATTTGCGCACTTATATACTTATTCTGTCTTCAAATTTTTCTTCTACTAGTTTGTGTAATTGTCTGTTATAATCATTTTCTAGTCTTGGATCTATTTCCTCTATTTTTGCCGCTAAGGCTTGTACTTCTTTTAATATCGATACGTCTTCAAATAAATTTGCTATTTTGAATTCTGGAAGTCCGTGCTGTCTTGTTCCAAAAAATTCCCCAGAGCCTCTAATTTCTAAGTCTTTTTCTGCTACTATAAACCCATTGTCTGTTTCTTTCATTGTTTTCATTCTTTCCTTAGTTGTTTTTGAATTGCTATCATATATTAATATACAATATGATTGATATTCTCCTCTTCCTACTCTTCCCCTTAATTGATGAAGCTGCGCTAGGCCAAAGTGCTCTGCATTGTATACTACCATTGTGTTAGCATTTGGAACATTTACTCCTACTTCTATAACGGTGGTTGATATTAGTATTTGAATTTCTCCATCTTTGAATCTTTTCATTATATCGTCTTTTTCTTTTTGTTTCATTTTTCCATGCAAGTATTCTACTTTTAATTCTGGAAATATTTTTGTTTTATATTCTTCTACAAGCTCCATTACAGATTTACAGTTTTCATATTCTTCACTTTCTTCTACTAGTGGACACACTACATATGCTTGTCTTCCCTCTTGTACGTTTTTTCTAATAAATTCTTCTACTCGGTGTTCCATGTTTTTCTTTACAGGATATGTTTCTATCTTTTTTCTATTTGGTGGAAGCTCATCTATAATCGAAATATCTAGGTCACCATACAATATAATTGCTAGTGTCCTTGGAATTGGTGTTGCTGTCATAACAAGTACATCTGGATTATTTCCTTTTGCAACAATGTTTGCTCTTTGTCTTACTCCAAACCTATGCTGTTCATCTGTTACTACAAGTCCTAAGTTTTTAAATTCAACATCTTCTACTATTAAGGCATGTGTTCCGATTAGTATATCTATTTTTCCGTCTTTTAAATCTTGTAAAATTTCTTGCCTCTTTTTTGCACGCATTCCACCTTGCAAAAGCTCGCATCTTACGCCAAAAGGTTCTAGTACTTTTGTAAATTCTTGCAAATGTTGCTCTGCTAAAATTGCTGTTGGTGCCATTATTGCAGATTGATATCCACTTTTAGCCACTTTATATGCTGCAATAATGGATACTATAGTTTTTCCAGATCCAACGTCTCCTTGTAATAATCTATTCATAGGCTTATTTGATTCCATATCTTTGTCGATTTCTTCTAAAACTTTTAGTTGTGCTTTAGTAAGTTTAAATGGAAGCGAATCTATAACATCTGACATTTTTACATTTTTGTCAAACTCTATTCCGTTTATTTGTTTATCATATCTTGATTTTAAGCTAGAAAGTGCTAGTTGTACAGTTAATAATTCTTCAAATACAAATCTTCTTCTAGCTTTATTGTATTCTTTAAAATCATTTGGAAAGTGAATTTGTTTAATAGCTGTATTTATATCCTCTAAATCATATGATTTAAGTATATATTCTGGGATAGTTTCCTCTAATTTACCTGCAACTTCTTTTAATCCATTTTCTATTATTGAACGTATTTTATTCTGTGATAATTTATATGTAAGCGGATAGATTGGAATAATTTTTCCAGTGTTTTTACTAAGCCCATCTTTGTCAAATACAGGCCTTGTCATCTCTATTCTTCCATATTTAATATTTACTTTACCATAAAATTGGTATCTTTCTCCTAGTTTAAATTTATCTTTTAAATATGTTTGATTAAACCATGTAAGTACACATTCTCCTGTGTCGTCCCTTACAAGCATTTTTAACATAACTTTGTTTTTTGCAAATCTTGTTACATTCATATTGCTTGCACATATTACATCTATTAGAGCCTCTTCTCCATCTACTAAATCATATATTTTTTTAGGCTTTCCCCTATCTTCATATGTTCTTGGATAAAATGTTATTAAGTCTTCTAATGTATTAATTCCAAGCTTTTGCAAAAGTAGCATATTGTTTGGTCCTACCCCTTTTATATATTGCACACTTTTATTTAAATCTACCATGCTTCCTCCATTTATTTACTCTATTTTCCAATCATTATTTTACTACAAGAACTAAAGTAAATCAAGCAAAAAAAAGTAACCAGCTATTTTAGCTGTTACAGGTTAATGGTTAGTTGGCTTTTTATTCGTAAAAGCAAGGTATATGTATATTTTGAAACATTTTGCAGTACCGCGCAGCGATCAAACGAGCACTTAGTGCGAGTGCGAGTTGGAGAAACCTAGCACATAATGCTCTTTTTTCATTTATATGTTATTTAGCTAATGGCTAACATTATAAATTTTATCATAGTTATTTTGTGCCTAGATGGTTTCGACCAGCAAGGTACAAAAAATTTGAAAAATATACATATACCTTGCTTCTACATTACTATTATACTAAATACCATTATCCTGTAACCTTTAGCTGATTACTTTTCTCTATGTATCAATAACTTATTTGTTTGTTTCCCCAGAATTATTTCCCAATATTTTTACACCACCAGTTGCTTCTACAGTTTTTGTTGCCATTTCTTTTATTTGATTATATGCTTGATCTAATTTGTTTTGTAAAGCCTCTTTTTCTGAATTAGATTTTTTTAGTTCTTCTTGTAATGACTCTATTTTATCATTTTGTCTATCTATTGTATTTTGAAAATCCTTTTTTAATAATTCTGTAGCATATTTGTTTTCTTTTTGAATTTCTGCTACTGCCTCTTTTTTTCCTCTTTCATATTCTTGTTGTAATAACTCTGGAATTTCTGCTACTTTTACTTCTAATTCTTTCACATGTTCTGCTTTTAATTCTGCTTCTTTTAAAAGTTCTTCAGTTTTATTTTCTTTTTCTTTTAATATTTTTTCTCGTTCGTTTTTTTCATCTTCCCATTTATTATTAGTAATTTCTCTATCCCTTTTTAATTTGTAATTATATTCTTCTACTTCTCTGTCTCTTTCTAGTTTAAGATTTTTTGCTTTTAGTTCATACTCTTTTTCTAGTTCTTCCTTTTTTGTATTATAGCTTTCTTCTAATTCTTTTATTTTAGAGTTTACTTCTTCTGTTTTTATTTCTTTTTCGTTTTCTAATCTTGTCATATAATCTTTTCCTGCATTTACAACTACAGTTAAGTTGCTAAGTTCTTCTTCTACACCATATAATTCTTTTAATTTTTCTTCTTCTGCTGATATTGCTAATTCTAAATTTTTAAATTTATTGTTTAATTCATCAGAAAAAATCTTTTTTTCTACATTTTCCTTTGTAGTTTCTATTGCTGTTTCTTTTTTTCTTGCTTCTTCTTCTTTTTGTGGATTGTATTTTACCTTTTCCAATTCTTTTTCTCTTTCTAGTGCTTCATTTAGTGCTTCTAATATTTCGGCTTTGGTATTCTTTAATGTAATTTCTTCTTTTTTCATTATTTGCTCCTTTCAATAATATAATTGTTTAGAAATTAAACATTTATTTCAACTCTGCCATTACTCTGCCATTACTCTGCCAGTTTGTATTTCTTATTTGGTGTGTTTTCAGTATTTCCAACACTTTCAATAGTTTTATTATCAACGAATTTCTTTAATATTCTTCTAACAGTTCTATCTGCAATTTTAGTTTGTTCTATAATTTCTTTTGCACCAATAATAACATTTTTCTTAATACATTCTAATACTTTTTGTTCGTTTTCAGAAAGTAATAACATAGATTTATCTTTCATTTCTTTTGAATTATTCATTTCATCTATTGTATCATTTATCATTTTTAGCATAAACTCTATAAATTCTGTTGAATTTCCAGCATTATTACAATTTTGAATAGCAGTATAATATTCTTCTTGATTTTTCTTTATCATACTTTCAATAGGTAAAAACTTAAATGCTTTTTCCCAATGTGAAAGAATCACAGTTTGCCATAATCTTGCTGTTCTTCCATTTCCATCATGAAACGGGTGTATAAACACAAATTCATAATGGAATATAGATGATAGAATAAGTGGATTTATTTTATCTTTAACTTCATTCATCCAATTAAATAAGTTATCCATTAAAGTAGGTACTAAGCTATGTGGTGGACAAGTGAAAATGCATATATCTCCATCATAAACACCTTCGCCATGATTTCTAAATTTACCTGCATCCTTTTCGATTAGAAAAGTTAATATTCCGTGTATTTTTTTTAAATCTTCTACAGAATATGGATTTACTTTATCTATTTGCTCATAAGCATTATAAGCATTTTTAACTTCTTGAATATCTTTTTGTTCTCCAATTACAGGTTTTCCATTTATTACATCTTCAACTTGAAATAATGATAATTGATTATTTTCTATTGCTAAAGATGAATGTATTGACCTTATTCTTGATTTTCTTCTTAATTCTGGGTATCTATTTAGATTTTCAAAATAATTTGCTTCTCCAATTTTTTTCATTATATCTGACACAAAATTTAACATTTTATCAGTTATTGTATATGGTGGGTAATTAATTTCCATTTGAAACCTCCAATCATATAATAACTTAAGTTTTGTATAAATGATTTTGGTACCGATGGTGGGACTCGAACCCACATGGTTTCCCGCCAGATTTTGAGTCTGGTGCGTCTGCCAATTCCGCCACATCGGCATTTTCCTTTCGACCTATTTATATTACCAAAAAATGAACTAAAATTCAAGTATTTTAGTTCATTTTCTTTATTTTATTAAAGATTAACATCATTATTTAATGCATTTAATATTGGTGGTAGCATTTGTTTCTTTCTAGATACTACATTTTCTAGCATTGCTGTATTATTATCTACTGAAATACCAAATGCTCTTTCAACTACTGGTGCATCATTTCCAAGTGATATAATTTTAGAATTTGAATTAATTATATCTGTTGCTGCAAATACATAAAAGTCTAGATTTTCTTTTTCAATATCCTCATTAATTGCTTGTTCAAAATATGATTGGTTTTTAAATATTGAATCTAAGTCTGCTGTATTTACTTGAGCGATTCTAAATTTTTTATTTGATTGCTCAAATAATTTTGAGTCTATATTTATTACTTGTTCTGGCGTAAAATCACTAATATCTGTTCCTGCTTTTAACATATTTACTCCAAATGTTTCCAATTTTAGTCCAGATATTTTTTCTAAATCTTCTATAATTTTTTTGTCATCGCTAGTAGTAGTTGGTGATTTTAAAACCAAAGTATCTGATGCTATTGCACTAAGCATTAAAGTTGCAATATTTTTATCTATTTCTATACCATTTTCTTTATACATTTTATATAAAACTGTTTGTGTACAGCCAACTGGTTCTGTTCTATAATATAATTGATATGGAGCTACAAAGTTCATTGTATGATGATCTACTACTTTTAATATTTTGGCATTTGATATATTATCTACAGATTGAGTAGATTCATTATGATCTACTAATATTACTTCTTGTCCGTCATCTATTTTTTCTATTAATTCTGGTTCTTCTAATCCTAAGAAATCTAAAACATATTTTGTCTCTTTGTTTACATTTCCTAGCCTTACTGCTTTTACATTTTCATTACCTAATTTTTTTTCTAAATTTTCCATTACTAAAGCTGATGTTATAGAATCAGTATCTGGATTTTTATGTCCAAAAATAAAAACTGTATTTTCCATATTTTCCCCTCCGATTTTTTATTTTTTTCTCTTACCAACTATTATATTATAGCATAAAATGGAAAAATAGTCAATAAAAGGTACTGTTTTTATGTAAATTTCAATTGTGAGATACTGATTTTAATAAATTTCTATTCATAAAAGCAAGACATATGTATATTTTGAAATATTTTGCAGTACCTTGCAGCGACTTTGGCGAGCGTTTAGCTCTTCTAAATTAATGCAATTAGTGATAAGATAATTAATTTAACCATACATCCTGTAACTAGCCAAAAGTTTGTTAATGGTATCCCTATCTTATTAATTTTTTCAAAATTTGTTACTAATATATCAATATCTTCTTGATTTATATTGTCTTTACTTTTTGCATATTCTTGCATATACTCTTTTGCAACATACATTGCCTTACTCATTGCTTCATTTTCAAGATATATTCTTATTGATATATATATAATTGTAAATAAACTATATGTTTGTATGTAGAGCATACTGTGTCCAATATTAAATATAATCATTATGGCAAAAAACACAAATGAAATTAAAAATATATTTGAAAAAGCAAAATTAAAAATAAGTATTTTTCTATTTTGTACCGAATGTAAACATTCATGCACAATTGTTTGTATTCTAGTAAATGTGTCACTTATTTTAGCAATTATAATTTTATTTGTTAAAGCTATATATAAACTTGTTTTTGTTTCATTATTTTCTTCTATTTGAACATTATTATTTTTTAATTTTTTCAAAATACTATTACATATTTCTATATTTTCTGGAAACTTTTTGGCAATTTCATTTAAATTTTTATCTTCTCCTATTTTCTTTATTTCTTTAATATCATTAACTTTAATATTAAACCCAATTTTCAATAAAATGACTACAATTATACTTATTATTACTATTATTATATATTCCATATTTTTCTCCCTTCACTTATGTATTCTTAGTATAAAAATCTTTATTTTAACGACTAAAAGCTTTTGGAGTACCCAAATAAAGGGCAATACAAAAGCTTAATAACAACTATATTTCCACATTTTATCGACAACAAGGTTAGGCTACCTTGGAACGTCCGAGCAAAGCAAGGACATGTATTTCGCCGTTGCTCCAGAGACTAGCGCTGCGAAATGCCTTTCTTACAATACATCTCTAATTGCTTCTGCGATTATTTTGTTTACATCAGCTATCATCACATTGAATTTAACTTCTAAATCAAAATATTCTTTAATTTGATTATCTTGTATTAGCATTGTATACATATCTTGTAATTTTTTTGTTTTTTCCTCGTTCTTTTCTTCTCCTGTATACTGCATAAGCTGTACATCATATCTTAATTTTTCAAATTCTTCTATTTTGTTCTTTGAATCTGGATTTGACATTATTTCGTTCTTTAATTTTTTATATGATTTATATTCATCAGATTCTTGAATTTCATATGCTAATCTATTAGCTGTATCATAAACATTCATTTTTATAATCCTCTTTTTTGTATTATAATTTAGGTTTTTATGGTTTTACCTATAAACCTTAAATTTTCTTTTAGCTTAAATTTTACCTTTATAATTATAATTCTTTTTCTATGCATATGCATGTTTTTTCTTAAAGCTTAGCAAGTTTGTAATTTCTTTTTCTGTATTCTTAGCTTTATTTGTTTTCTTTGCTTTTGCTTGCTGCATTTGTTCTGCTTGTTTTTGTGCCATTGTTTTACATATTGCTTGTTCATAAATGTAATGTGTATCTTGTGCAATTTTATTCCAATTAAATTCTTCTTTTACTTTTATTTTTGCTTTTTTAGACACATTTGCTGCAAGTTGTGGATCATATAATAAACTTAATACTGAATCTGCAATAGAGTTTGAATTACCTGCGTAGCTCTTCATTCCATCAACTCTATGCTCTATTATTTCATTAAGCCCACCTATATCTGATACAACTGTTGGTACTCCTGCAAGCATAGCTTCTAGTGCAACTATGCCAAATGGCTCATATGTACTTGGAAATACAGCAACATCTGCACACTTGTACATTTTTTGTACTTGTTTTGAATTTAAATATCCTGTAAAATATACTTTATCCGAAAGGCCCATGTTATATGCTTGTTCTCTTAATTCATCAAGCATTCCACCTTTTCCTGCAATAATTAATTTTGAATCATGGTAGTTTTCTAATATCTTTGGCATTGCTGCAATTAAATGTTGCACACCTTTTTCATATACCAGTCTGCCTACATAAAGGATTATTTTTTCATTATCCATTGCATATTGTCTTCTAAAATCATAGTCTCTATCTATACCTGTAAAATTATTTAAATTTATTCCATTTGGTATTACATTTATTTTGTCAAATGGTAAACCAAATAGCCCTTGTACATGGCTCTTCATATAATTGCTGTTTACAATTACCTCTGTTGATTCATATGTTAAAAGCCATTCCGTATCATTTATGTATCTTTGTGTTTCGTCATGTATTCCTGAATTTCTGCCAGATTCTGTTGCATGAATTGTAGAAATCAATGGTATATCAAATGAATTTTTTAATGTTTTTGCTGCATTTGCTACTAACCAATCATGTGCATGAATCACGTCAAATTTACCTTTTTTATTTATTATTTCTGTTGCTTTTGCTATAAGATTAAAATTAAGTTGTAGTATCCAATCTATAAAATTATTTGGATGTATAATATAGTTATCAACTCTGTATACTTCAACGCCTTTATCGTTTTCATAATATGGAGTATCTCCGTCCTTATATGTAACAACAGTTACTTCGTGCCCATCTTTTATTAATCTTTTTGATAAATCATGAACAACTCTTGCAATTCCTCCAACTATTCTTGGTGGATATTCCCATGTCAACATTAATATTTTCATAGTAATTAATGCCCCTTTCGTCTTTTTTCTTTTGATTATTTCTTTATTCTTCAAATTAAATATATTTTATACAAAATTATTATAAAAGTAAACATTTTTGTGTAATTTTTTTAAAATAATGTTAGTTACAGGATAATGGTTTAGAGCATGAAACTTTTTGAAATCCTAATAAAATGTATATTTTGAAAATTTTTTCATATATGTTGTTTTTTGCTACCAAAAATAGTATAATATATATTGTAGCATTTATGGGGGTGTATTTGGTTTCGACATTAATTCTGAATTATAAATAGCGAGTAGTGGATGGTCGCTTGGCCCACTATAAAAAAGCGAAAATTAAATATAAACGCTGATAATAATAAATATGAATTAGCATATGCTGCCTAATTTGGGCGGCACGTCTTTTAATAATTTCCCACGGTTATTAATAAGGCGACAAATTTGTGGGTAACGAATTTATCTGACGCCATTAGGATAAAGGGTAATTAAGTGGCTACTTAAAAGATAGATTTGTTTGTTAATTTACTTTTAAGGAATTGTTTTAACAAACTGCACTCGGAGAAGTTTATATGGATGGATTAGTGGACAGGAGTTCGACTCTCCTCACCTCCACCAAATTAAAATATTTTTCATATAACACTTGCACAAAAACATAATCTATGGTAATATAATATAGTAATTTATTTAGGGGTATAGTGTTAATGGTTAGCACGATGGTCTCCAAAACCACAAGTCTGAGTTCGAGTCTTAGTACCCCTGCCAATTCTTAACTATTAATACACAATTTTATACGATTGTGTATTTTTTAAAATTTGTGTTTTACACAAATTTTATGAGGATAAAGGTTGAAAAATAATTACAATTGGTGGCTAACAAACTTCATTTAAAATTTAATGGGCGTATCAAGAAGTACTCCTCATAAATTTTAAACTCGTTTTGACTGCTCAAAATTTAATTCTTTTCCAACCAGATTTGTGCCTCTCCAGGAAGGAACGAAGATTAAAAATGAAAAATTTTGAAAAAGTAAACGAAGAAAATACAAATAGTAATATTATAGAAAAAATAATGACAAATAAATTAATAAAAAAATTTTGTACAAAAGAAGTTATTTTATATGTAGTATTTGGAATTTTAACAACTTTAGTTAATATAGGTTCATTTTACATAATGACAAGTTTACTTCATTTTGATGACAATTTTGCAAATAATATAGCAATTGTACTTGCTGTACTTGTTGCATATTTTACCAACAAAGATTTGGTTTTTCATTCTGAGGCAAAAGGCTTTGGAGAAAAATTTGTTGAGTTTTGTAAATTTATTTTAGGTAGATTGCTTACCATGTTTATAGAATCTATTGGTGGTTCTTTATTATTTAAATATGTACCAATCCTACCTATTATAAGTAAATGTATTATAACTGTTGTTGTAATTATTTTGAACTTTTTTATAAGTAAATTTTTTGCTTTTAAAACTACTTCAAAAAATTAAAAATAATAGACATGCTTAATTGTTAAGCAAAGTCGATTTTTTCCTATTGTAATAAGTATTTTTTTAACTAATAATTTTCGGGGGCTATTAGAAATATTAAACATTTTGATTTTTGGGCAAGATTGTGAGGTAATATATGTCTAATAGTTTTTTTAAACCTTTTAAAATTTTTATCATCTTAATTATTTTTATAACTATATTTATATGTGTATTTTTTATTCCAATACTGCCTAATGCAGCTTATAACCCTACCAATAGTGTTTCATTTGATATAAGTTCTTCTGGATATGTGTGGCCAGCTCCTGGATATACAACAATAAATTCTTATTTTGGTTATAGAACATCTCCAACTGCTGGAGCTTCTAGTTACCATTCAGGATTAGATATTGGTGCTCCTGAGGGTAGTACTCTTATCGCAGTAACTAATGGAACTATTACCTTTACAGGTTTTTTAGGTGGTGGCGGATATACCATTACTTTAAGTTCTGGAAACATGAAATTTACTTATTGTCACGTTTCTCCAATTTATATAGTAAAAGAAGGAGATACCATCGTCCAAGGTCAAGTCATAGGCTATGTTGGGCCAAAAAATGTTTATGGAGTAAAAGGTAACCAATATTTTGATGAAAACGGAAATCCAACAAACGGAGCTACTACTGGTCCTCATTTACATTTTGGAGTTAGAGTAGATGGCGAATATATTGATCCTCTTTCGCTTTTTTAGTTGAGTAATTGCATCTTATGATAGGAGTTAATATATTTAAAATTTGTGAGAATATGGAATGGAATGTAATTCGAGCATACTAATTCTTAAGAAATTTTTGTAGGGAATCTCAAATCTTTTGAGGGCGCTACAAAAATTTCGCTAGAATTAGTGAGATAATCAGCTTGACCGACATATTCTCACAAATTTTAAATATATTAACTCCTGATATTAACAAAAAACTTATTTATCATGATATACAATTTAACAACTAAAATAATAATACTACAAAAAGTGTAATATACCAACAAGAATATTACACTTTTTACCCAAAATACAATTAATTATCTACATATCTTCGTCTTCGTTTTTGTCTTCCTCTTCATTATCTTTTTTATTATCGTTATACTTTTCTTCGTTTTCTGCAATTTTTTCTCCTGCACAGTGTTGGCAGTCTCCTCCACATGCATATTCTTCTTCTGAGTTCCAGTCTAGTTCTATTATGTTATTACAATTAGGACACTTTACTTCGCCAATTTCTTCATCTTCTATATCAGTTGTAAATTCATAATTACAATATGGACAAACGATTTCAAATTCATATGAATCGTCATTTTCGTAAATATCTCCTTCTATACTATCAACTATAGCTTGTACACTTGCTATTTTCTCATTTATTTTTTGTTGTTTTTCTTCTACTTCTTTTATTCTAGCATCTGTTAAAGCTGTTAATCTATCTACTATATCTAGAAAAATCATAGTAAGTTCCATAAATTTTTCCTTAGTATATAATAAATCTTGTTCGTCCTTTATATTGTTTTCTAAATCTTCTAAGATTTTTTTATATTTACCTTTTATATCAGACATTAAACTACTTCCTTCCTATATTCTTTCCATATATTCCCCAGTTCTGGTATCTATTTTTATAGTATCTCCTATGTTTACAAATAATGGTACATTAAGTGTATAACCATTTTCTAATGTTGCTGGTTTTCCTGATGTTGTTGTTGTGTTTCCAGCGAACCCTGGTTCTGTATATGTAACTTTTAGCTCAACAAACATTGGTGGTTCTACAGAAAATACATTTCCCTTGAATGATAATATTTTTACATTCATATTTTCTTTAAGAAATTTTAAACCATCTCCAATTTGTTCTGCATTTAGTGGGATTTGTTCATATGTTTCATTATCCATAAAATAATATAAATCTCCATCATTATATAAATATTGCATTTCTCTTTTTTCTATTTCTGCTCCTGGATATTTTTCTGATGGATTAAATGTTTTTTCTAATACTGCACCAGTTATAACGTTTTTTAACTTAGTTCTAACAAATGCTGCTCCTTTTCCTGGTTTTACATGTTGAAATTCTACTACTTTGAATACATTTCCATCCATTTCAAATGTTGTTCCATTTCTAAAATCTCCTGCCATATATACTTCTGCCATTATTATTTCTCCTTTCAAATTAACATAAATTAACGTGTTTTATTTTACCATATTTTTCTACCAAAATCAAGCCCTATTTGCTACTATAATATAATTTTTGTCAGATTTAGTTAAATTTATACTTCCAGATTTTGTTATTAATACAGTGTCTTCTATTCTTACCCCAAAACTTCCTGGTATATATATGCCTGGTTCATTTGTTACTACCATATTAGCTTTTAATACATTATCATTTTTGCTGTTTATATATGGCATTTCATGTATTTCTAAACCAAGTCCGTGACCAAGGCTATGTACTAGGTCATATCCATTAAGTTTAAAGTCATTTTCTACCATCTTAGATACAACTCTAATACTTGCCCCTTCCTTATATTCTTTTAATGTTTGTAGCTCATTTTTTAATACTAGATCATAAATTGGCTGTATTTGTACTGGTACATATCCTGCAAATATTGTTCTTGTCATATCAGAGCAATATCCTTTATATTTACAGCCCATGTCTATTGTAATTGGATCTCCTGCCTCAATTTTTTTGTCTGTAGGTACTGCGTGTGGTTTAGAAGAGTTTTTACCTGATGCCACAATTGTTTCAAACGCTAACCCATCTGCCCCATTTTCTTTAAAGAAATATTCTATCTCCTCTGCTATTTGTTTTTCTGTCATACCTATTCTTATGTAATTACATAAATGTTTAAAACATTGATCTGTAATATAGCATGCTTTTTCTATTAAGCTTATCTCTTCCTCATCTTTTATCATTCTCTGTTTTTCAATTAAATATTCAGTTTCTTCAAAATTATTTATCTTATATCTTTCAATATATTTTTTATACATCGCATATGTAATATAGTTTTCTTCAAATCCCACATTTTCACAAAACAAGAAAAAGTTTTCATAGTCATCTCGTGAAATTGATGCTACATCATTTACAATTATACCGTCATTTATTGTTAATACTGACTGTACCTCTTCTAAATATCTACTATCTGTTAAGAAAAAATTTTCTTTTCTTGCTATTATTAATGTTCCCTCTGCTTCTATTCCTGTTAGATATTTTATATTTACTGGATTTGATATTATCATTCCTTGCATATTTTCCATGTTTATTCTATCTCTTAGCCATTTTATTTTAGGATTCATTTTAAACACCCCCATTTTTGTTAGCTAAACTACTTCATCTTTTACTCCGTTTTTTAGTATGTTCCTAACGAAAATATTTTTAATAATATAAAAACTAGTTGTGATGTACTAATATACATTGGAATCATTGTTGCAATAACTATGAACGGTCCAAATGGTATATATTCACTAAATTTTTTTCTTCTTGATATTAATATTATTATACTTACAATTGTTGCAAATAAAAAGGCCATTACTGAGATTAGTATCATATTTAGCCATCCAAAAAATAATCCTAATGCTCCCATAAGTTTTACATCACCAAATCCCATTGCTTCTTTACCTGCAATAGCTCCGCCTATTAATGTAATTAATAAAAATATTCCGCCACCTGTTAGCATTCCTAGCATACTATCTATAAAGATATCTATTCCGCCACCTGTTATAAGTAAGGTTTTTGCAAAAGTATATACTAATCCTGTTTCAAATATTGTAAGTGTTAATCTATTTGGAATTATCTGTAGTTTAAGGTCGATCATAAAAGCTGAAATCAACATTGGTATTAAAATCATATAACCTATTGTATCTATGTTTAATCCTTTAAAAAATATCAAAGCTATATATGATATTGCAATTATTATCATCAATAAATATTTTGGTTTACAATTTTTTAGGTATTCCCTAAAAAAATCTCTTGAAAGTACCTTTTTATATTCTGGCAAGCGCAAATTGCACCAATCTATAATTTGTCCTACAAATAATCCTATAATTCCTATCACCACATATGTTAGTATATGTAAATCGTTTATATACATTATTATCCTCCGTTTAATTGTATAAAATACAATTTATTTTAATTTTTTTCGTTCGTATCTTTTTATTATAAATCTTTCTATTGGTCTTTTTAGTCTGGTAATTAAATAATCTTTTTCTTCTATTGGTTTTACTAAAATAGAAAACATATTGCATCTATTTGCTCCTATTACATCTGTAAAAATCTGGTCTCCCACTACTGCAATGTTTTTGGAATTTAATTTTAGTATTTCTTTTGCACGCAAGAAACCAGATTTTAGTGGCTTTTTTCCAAAAAATATATATGGTGCTTCAATTATCTTAGCAACAGAGCCAACTTTGTCTATCTTATTGCTATTTGATAAGATGCAAATTTTTATTCCTTTTTTCTGGATGTTCTTTGCCCAATCTGATACTCCCGCTGGCATTTTTCTTTCTAAATTGATTAAAGTATTATCCACATCTACTATTAGACCTTTTATTTTATTTTTTTCTAGAAATTCTATTGTTATGTCTTTTACACTATTAAAATATTCATTTGGATAAAGCATTATTCCTCCTTTTATCTCAAATTATATTATCAATAAGTATTATGTTTGTCAATGTTTTATTATATATTTAAATCCTCTACTTTTGTTATAGGGATTGCTCCTTCTTTTATAAGTTCATTTGTAGTATATGAATACTTACTATTTATATTCCCTGGTATTGCATATACATCCTTTCCCTGATCTAATGCAAAATCTACTGTTATTAGGGTTCCACTTTTCTTTTTTGCCTCTACAACAATTATTCCATCTGAGAGTCCACTTATAATTCTATTTCTCTGTGGAAAATGATATTTTTCTGGTTTTGAACCTAATGGATATTCTGATACAATTGCTCCACCACTTATTAAAATTTTTTTATACAATTCTATATTTTCAGCTGGATACACTATATCTAATCCGCTTCCTAATACTGCTATTGTTTTTTCTCTAATTTTGATTGACCCTAAATGTGAATATGTGTCTATCCCTCTAGCTAATCCACTAATGACACATAATCCTCTTTTTGCCAATTGGTAACCAAAATCATATGCATTCATTGCTCCATATCTTGTACAATCTCTACTTCCTATAATTGCTATTGATTTTTCATTTAATAAGTTCTCGTTACCTAAAACATATAATATTTTGGGTTTATCTACTATATTTTTTAATTTTTCTGGATAGTTAATATCACCTAATTTTAAAATTTTTATTTTGTTGCTATTTATTTTTATATTCATACAATTTCTCCTTTAGTTTTAGAAATTGCCCCCGAATATTTTTAAATTATACCATTTGCTATTTTTGTTGCTTTTACAACATTATACATTAACATTGCTATTGTCATTGGTCCTACACCACCTGGAACTGGTGTAATATATGATGCTTTTTTAGAAACATTTTCAAAGTCTACATCTCCAGCAAGCTTTCCTTCTTCCGTCCTATTTATCCCCACATCAATAACAACTGCCCCCTCTTTAACCATATCTTCTTTAATAAATTTAGTTTTTCCCAAAGCTGCTACTAGTATATCTGCTTGTTTGGTTATTTCTTTTAGATTTTGTGTTTTAGAATGACAAACTGTTACAGTAGCATTTTTATTTAATAAACACTGTATAAGTGGTTTGCCCACAATATTGCTTCTTCCTATAATAACCGCTTGTTTTCCTTCAACATCTATATTGTATGCTTCAAGCATTTTTATCACTCCATAAGGTGTACACGATATAAAACAATCTTCTCCTATAGATAACTTTCCAACATTTACAGGGTTAAATCCATCTACATCTTTATTATCATCTATACAATTAAATGCTTCTCTTATATCTAATTTTTTTGGTATTGGACTTTGTAGTAAAATTCCATTTATATCTTTTCTATTATTTAATTTTTGTATTAGTCCTATAAGTTCTTCTTGTGTAGTATTTTCGTCTTTTAAAAATTCTTCATATTTAATTCCAATTTCATCACAAGCTTTACTTTTATTTTTTACATATACACTTGATGCTTTATCATTACCTACCATAATAACAGCAAGCTTTGGTACTATTCCCTTTTTATTCAACTCTTCTACTTCTTCTTTTAGTTCTTCTCTTATTTTTTTTGCAAGTTTTTTTCCATCTATTAGTTGCATCTTTATTTCTTCCTTTCGTTATGTTATATATGTTTTTCTATTTCTAAAACTAAGTTTCCTTTTTTAGTAGTATTTATTATATTTCCCACTACAAATCTGCCTTTGCCTCTTACTGTAATAATATCTCCTTGCTTAACTTCTTTTGAACTTTTGGTTATTAACTCATGATTTACAAATATTCTTTCTTCTTTTATTATTCCTACCGCTTTTGCTCTAGATGTTCTAATTACTTCCGATACTATATTATCAATTCTCATTGATGGAATTATTATTTTTAATTTTTGTATTGTCTGCTTTTCCTCATTTAGATCTTTAATTGATAGGACATCAAATTTAGATTTACTAAATCTTGTTAATTTTTTTAGTCCTTCTAAAATATATTTTGTAGCATCCTTTTGCACAATAAAATCTGCTCCATTTATACTGGTAATAATGTCTCCTACTTTTTCTCTTTTTATTCCTATTTTTATGACTGCTCCTAAATAATCTCTATGGTGATACATTCCTTTAAGTTCATTTGGTAAAGTTATTCTTATAACACTAAAAATTGTATCGTAATCAAAATGATTATTTTTAAAAACTTCTTCTAGCTTACTTGGATATAAAATTATTAATGTTCTTTCCGCTTCATGATGACCACCTAATGCTACATAATTAGTATATTTCATGTTTAGCAATATTTTTTCTAGAATCTGCCTTTGCCTCATATCTAAAAATTCTGTATGTTCCACTGAATTTCTCTTTGCAACAAATTCTATTTTATCCAATAATTTGGAGACTAATATTTTATCCTCTTCGTTTATAATTTTTTCTAATATTTCTTGTCTGTTCACTTTGTTCCCCTTCCAATTAAGTACTTTATGCTTTTAATATTTTATCATATTTTTTTATTTTTTTAAATGATTATTCTAAAATAAATATTAAAACGTTACAATATTTTACTTGATAACTAATTTTTTTTGAGTTATAATATATATTGAAGTTTATTTTAAAGGAGAAATGATATATGTTAAAAAAATGTACTAAAAGATTTTTAGCTATGATTATAGCATTTTTATTTATTATTACAATGACTCCAAATGTTTTTGCTACTAATGATTTAGTTTTAAATACCCCAGGTAATACAAATACAGCTTTAAATGATACTAATTCTGGCTCTGTCATTGGTAATACAACTTTAGAAGTTGTAGAGGATAATGTTTGTAATATTCCAATTGGAGATTTAGGAAGTTTTGAGAAAAAAATTACAGATTTTGATGCAAATGAAAAATCTGTTACACTTACTTTATCTGTAACCAATTTAAAAGATATTGAAGAGACTCAAAAAGATGCAGAAATATTTTTAGTTGTAGATAATTCATCTAGTATGACAGAAGATTATGTAGGTGAAGAAACAAGAAAACAAGCCGTTATAGATTCTGCTAACTCTCTTGTTGATAAATTGTTTGAATCAAATCCAAATACTCAAATTGGTGTTGTTGGTTTCTCTAGTAAAGACTCTGCTAAAGGAGAAACAGAAGGAACTATTGAAGATGCAAGTTTAGAAAGTACTTTGAGTAGTTCAGTAGATGAAGTTAAAACTGCTATATCTAATTTATCAAATTTAGAAGTTGGACCACGTACTAATATTGAAGCAGGATTAACTCTTGCACAAGATAATTTTTCATCAAAAGAAAATGTTAATAGATATGTAATACTATTAACAGATGGTGTACCAAATAATGATACTAATGGTACTTTTGGAAAATATTCTGGAACAGTAGCTACACGTACTAAATCTAAATTAGAAGAATTAGAAAATTCCGATATAAAGGTCATTGCTGCTATGATAAACTTAAATGGTGAAGATGTTGAACCAACTACTGAAAGAACATATGCAGAACTAGCTCAAGAAATATTTGGTACAGAGGAAAATTCTACAACAAGTAAATATTTCTACATCCCAGATTCAGAAATTGAAGATACAATAGTAAATGATATATTTAATAGCTTAGTTACAAAAGTTGATAATACTTTATCAAATATTACTATTACAGATTATTTCCCTCAAGAAATAATTGATAACTTTAATTTTGAATATGTAGCAAGTCCTAATATAGGAACTGTATCACAATCTATAAATACTGAAAATAATTCAATCACTTGGAACATTGAATTATTAAGTGAAGGAGAAACAGCCACTCTAAGTTATAAATTAACTTTAAAAGATGATTACGATAAAAATATTATTGATCAAATATTAAAAACAAATACTAAAGTAGATATCACAGCGGATAACAATGGTGAAACTTTAACGGAAACCTCTGATGTATCTCCTACAATTAGGGTTAGATATCAAAATAATATAGTAGATAATACAGTTGCTGTAAAACCAATTCCTCAAACTGGTGATAGTTCTAGTTTATGGTTTATTGCAATAGTTATGTTTTTAGTTTTAATTGTTATTGGAAGAATAATATATTTAAAGAAATATTCTAATAAATAATTGATATGCAATTTTTTGAAAAATTTCTAAAAAAACTTCTGTCAGAATTTTTGATAGAAGTTTTTTTTAGTTTAATTATATTTACATTCATACATAGAAATGTTATAATAATTATGTAACTTTTAAACAAAATATCTTTTAAGTTTAATTAAAAGATGACTGTTTTACTCTTACATTTTTTTATCTATAAGAAAGAGAGGTATCTGATATGAATGCAACAAAAGCAATTACAGCTCTAAAACAATCTATTAAATTTTACGAACGGAGACTAACCTATTGGTTAGAGTTAAAAGCAGAAATCGAACTAAAGAATGGCAACAGAAAAATTGATGACATTGAAATGTGTGAAAACAATATTCAAAAGTATGAAATTGTTTTAAGTGATTTAGCAACCATAAAACGTGCAATCAATGTAAATAAGCCTACAGTAAAAATTTATGGCACTGCTGAAAAACGAAACCAGATGTATAAAGAAACTTTTGATGCATTAAAAGATGCTGGAATTAACATTGGCTGGGATGATGAATCTATAATAATTATTCTTTCACTAAAAGACGAGTAAGATGTTTTTCTTTTATCCTCAAAATGTTAATACTTGAAAAATTAGCGGGTTCATAATTGACCCGCTTTTTCTATTACGCTATTTTTTATTTCCTATCTATAACTTCTCTTATAAGTGAATTTGAAATCTTTTTATAGTCTTTATTTTTCATGTATTCTACCCCAATTATTGATATTGAACTGAATTTTTGACCCATAAAAAAGCTGAGATAGAAATACTTTTCAGGTATTCTACCCCAACTATTGACATTGAGCCAAAAAGCTGAGATAGAAATACTTTTCAGGTATTCTACCCCAACTATTGACATTGAGCCTTAATTTGTTAGACAGGCAAAAAAATAACGACTCTCAATTTCTTGAAAGTCGCTATTTTCATTGGTTGGGCTGGCTAGATTCGAACTAGCGCATGCCAGAGTCAAAGTCTTTGAAGTTTGATGTTTGTTATTACTTTTTGTTTATGTTTAACATTTGATAAACCTCCTATTTTTAGGCAAATTTTAAAATTATTTTTAATATTTTTTGATTTAATAATGTTTATTAACTTTTGGATTTTTTTAAGATTTTGTTAGACATTTGTTAGACCTAAAAAATATTTAATAAATAGCAGTAGTCTATCTCATGATGTAAAACATCACTAAATTATTAAAATTTTTATTTTCTATTGACTTTTTTTAAAAAAAGTTTTATAATAAAAGTGCCATCAAAAAGAGGCACTTTTGTTAACAAAGGAGGAGCATCATGGAAAGTATAAAACAACAAATAGTTAGACAAAAACTTACAATCATTAAAGAACTTGTAACAAAAGATAAAAATGGAGATAAATTTATACTTGTAAATAGAGATAAGAATAGAAATTTTATGCTTGAATATGGTTTATTAACTAATGATATAAAGGATATTATATTAAATCTAGAAGTGGATGATTATTATAAAGGACCTGAAAAAGATGATGCAGGTTTTGAAGGTGAAATATGGATTTTTACTCCTACCTTTCAAAACATCAAATTGTATATAAAAATCAGATTAGCTAATAATACTGTAGTAATATGTATATCTATTCATGAGTATGGTAATTTTATTTAGGAGGTGCAAATATCATGAAACATTATTGTCCTTATTGTAATAGTGAGCAAGAATATTATATTGACAAAAGAATTTTTAAAGAATACAAAGGTGTTGACGTTAATGTAGAAGAAAATGTACCAATTTGTAAGAAATGCAAAAATGAATTAATAATTAATAATATTGAAGATGAAAATCTAAAAAGAATTTATAGCAAATATAGAGAAATAAAAAATATTATTACTCCATCCGAAATAAAAGATTTAAGAGAGATATATGCTATTTCTCAAAGAGAATTAACTGCTATTTTAGATTTTGGTAAAATGACTATTAATAGATATGAAAATGGATCTTTACCATCTAAATCTCAAAGTGATTATCTAAAATTAATCTCAAAAGACAAAAATGAATTTTTTAATAAAGTAAAAGAAGCTTATTATACTAATAGAATTAGCCAAAAAACATTTATTAAAATAGAAAATATCATTAATAAACAATCCGTTTATGATGATAATTATGAACTAAAATTATATATTGAAAACGAATTAAAGACATCACCTAATATCTTTAATGGTTTTAAAGTTTTAGATTTAGAGAAATTACAAAATTTAATTTCATATATAGCAAGTAAAACCAAATTATATTTAACTAGTTTGAATAAATATTTATGGTTTATAGATATGATTTCATACAATCAAAGGGCTGTTTCTATTACTGGTCTTACTTATGTTCACGAACAATATGGACCTGTAATTATAAATCGTAAATATGAAGAAATATCAAAACTAGACGAAAAATATAAAAGAGAAGATAAAGAAAACAATGATGGTAGCATTCAATCCGTTATTACTAGCAATGGCAATTATGACTTATCTTCTTTTAATGATAAAGAAATTAAGATTATAGATTATGTTATTAGTTTACTAAGTAATAAATCTGCAAAAGCAATCTCTAATTTGTCACATAAAGAACTTGGATGGAAAAATACTGAAAGATTTGAAAAAATTTCTTTTGAATATGCTGATAATCTTAAAATCTTAAAATAAAAATAAAAAGCTAGCTGGAACTAGCTCTCATCAATCTTAATGATATAAACTTGAATGCTTAATTAAATACGATATTAGAATTATAACATTTTTAATTTGGCATTACAAGACTTTATATAAATTTTTTTATAAGGAGGTGTAGATAATGCCAAATATACATACTGTTCATAATTCTAATGGTTGGCAAAACAAATACGAAAATATCAGTATGCCAATAGGGACTTATAATACTAAACAAGAAGCTCAAAACGCTGGCAAACTTCTAGCACAATCAAATCATTGTGAACACATAATTCATGGCTTAAATGGTCGAATACAAAATAAAAATTCTTATGGAAATGATCCATTTCCACCAAGAGACAAAAAATAATGCTAAAAGGAGGTAATTCTATATGTCAGATAACAATTTTTCTGAAATTTTAGATTTGCAAAATGAATTAAATAATATTCCTCAGAATATGACAAATGCTTTAAACTGCAATTTGAATGTTTTAACCGATATTATAAGAGATAATTTAAATGACTTTAACTCTACATATCATACTAATTTCAACGATAAAACTACTGATGATGAATATCAAAATTTTTTTGTACAAACATATATTGATTATTTTCAAGACAACTTTATGAAAAATGTTGATATAAAAAATGAATTTAACAAAACGCATGGAAAGTATGCTCAAATATTATAATAAGAATATTTTAGATGGCTATATGCCATCTCTTTTTATTTTTTTACGAAAGAAGGTGAAATTATGCAAGAAAATAATTTAAAAGGTCTATGGATACCTTATGAAATCCTCA
>CALXND010000008.1 GCA_944389655.1 uncultured Clostridia bacterium
GCTACATTGCAAGATACATTAGATGGCGATACAGCGGGCAATTTATATAATTTAATTACTACAAAAGCAGACAAGAAGAAGACATATAATATAGAAATAGATACGAATTGGACAGGAGAGGAAGCACCTTATACAAAAACGATAACAGTGCAAGGAATACTAGCAACAGACATTGCTAATATTTATCCTATTTGGTCTACAGAATTAGAAGCCAGGCGAACAGAAAAAGAAGAATATAGTAAAATAAGTATGATTACATCTAGTGAGAATGCTATAACGCTAATGTGCGACGATGATAAGCCGAACATAATTCTAAACGCAAGAATTGAGGTGTTTTACTAATGCAAGGAAATGTTTTAGGACAAAATGGGGGATATAATGGATTAAAAATATTTGTACAACAAAATGAGCCAAACAAAAAAGATGGCATTTGGATAAAAACTAACGAACAATATAAGTACGACAATGTATATTTTACTAATGATTATTTGTCGATACTTAATAGATATGAAGAGGTATCAAACATTCCATACAATTTTTATATTGGGTCTGCTGTGGCAAAAGAAAATAAAATATATATACTTGGTGGAGGTAGTGAAAGAAATAACAATTATAGATATGATGTACAGTCTAATACATACACAAAATTAAAAGATATTCCTTATAAATTTTATTCAGGTGGAACATCAGTAATTGTTGAAGATATTCATTTATTAAGTGGGTATTATAATAATAGTAATAAATTTCATTATAGATATGATGTACAGTCTAATACATATACAAAACTAACCGATGCTCCTTATGATATTTATGATTGTTCAGCAATAGCAAAAGATAACGATATATATATATTAGGTGGAAGATATGATTATATTTATAAATATGACACTGTAAATAATGAATATATAAAGCTAAAACAAAATTTTACTGATGATAGTCTTATGGGTGGCAAGGCTGCACTGATAGATAATGATATATATTTATTTGGAAATGGACAAAAAGGTTATAAATATAATATATTGACTAATACATTTACAGAAATAGAAAGAGTACCGTTTGATTATATAAACGATACTGTTGTTGGAATAAACAATAATATATTTTTATTAGGAAGTTCATATAAATCAGGTTCGGCTTATGAATATGGTAAGTATAATTACAAATATGATACTTTAACAAATACATATAAAAAATTAGAAGATATTCCGTATGACTTTATTGAGGGGTCAACTGTTGCAATAGGAAATGATATATATCTATTAGGTGGGTCTTCTTCTATGAATAATGTTTATAAGTATAAAACATATTTGGAAAATAAGAATATATTTATAAAAAATGAAAATGATAAATTAAAGACTAATTTAAGCAATATTTTGAAAATATATTTTTCAGAAATAATAATATATGATAATTATGAGCCAAAAGATTACCCTATTTATTATGGAAATGGAACTGAATGGATAGAAATAATTTAGAAAAAGGAGGAAAAATAATGGAAAATACATATACATACGAGGTAACCGAAAATGGTTACTATATTTATATAAACGGAAAGAAAGTAATACATCAATATGAGCCTTACATACCAAATTCAAGTTTGAGCTATGAGGAAAATGCAAAGGCCCAGATAGAAGAACTAAAAGCAAGTAAAGAAGCAGAAAAAGAAGAGAAAACAGATATAGAACAGATGAAGTCTGATATAACAGACATACAACTAGCTCTAGTAGAATTGTACGAGTTGGGGGTGTAGAGTATGGCTAAAATATACTATAGTTTAATAAAAAAAGGATTAAAGACAATAGAGGATGTTCCAGCAAATTTAAAAGAAGAAGTGCAAAATTTACTAGATAGCGAGGAATAATTATGGAAGAGCAAAAGATTTCTGAAAAGCTTGTAAGTCTAGAAGAAAAGACTATAAACAATACAAAGAAAATTGACGAACTAACAATAAGAGTAAATGAAAATGAGAGAGTCTTGAACAACGTGGACAAGTCTCTCTCTGTTACAGTAGAGCAAATAAAAAATATTGCGGAGGATTTAAAACAAACTAGTATAAATTTTAAAGAAGCAATGATGAGGAGTAACACTGCAAATAGTAAAGAAACAGAACTACTAAAAGAAAAATACAACGAACTAGAGAAAAAGTATGAAAAACTAGACAGTAAACTAGAGCAAGAAACAGTAGGAAAAGATGCAGAAAATTGGAGAAATTCTAAAAGTAAAGTAATTGCTTGGATAATAACGGCAGGGCTAGCAATTATAGCAGGAGCTTTAGGTTTATCTAAATTTTTATAGAAAAGGAGGAAACTTAAATGAAAAAAGCTTGGGAAGATTTAAAGAGTTTTATAACAGTATCAATGATACTTTTATTGTTTGTAATAGTAATAGCAAATTTGCTTGGTGCTAATTTGACAGAAAATTTGTTAATATTAGTGACAAACTTAATGACAGCAGTTTTTACATACTATTTTACAAAAAAGAGTGAAAATACAGATACTAATGTAGAAACTACAGAAAACGAAGAAAATTCAGAAGAAAGTGAGGAGTAGCTATGGAAGAAAAAATAAAAATTGGTGATTCTGTAGAAAATCTTACAGAAGAGGAAAGAAAGAAAATAAGAATGTCTTTTGATCCAGACAAAATGGGATTTGAAACCGAAGAGGAGGGAGTAAAAGATGAAGATTAACAGAAAAATATCAGTAATTAACTTCTATGACTCAAATAGAAGTAAAAACCAAATAGAATGGATTATTCTGCATTATGTCGGAGCTGTAAGTACAGCAAAGAATAATGCAGATTATTTTTATTCAACTTTCAGAGGTGCATCAGCACATTACTTTGTAGATGAAAATGAGATTTGGCAAGTTGTAGAAGACAACGATTCAAGCTGGGCTATAGGTGCAGATAAATATTATACAGGAGCTAGAAATACTAATAGTATTAGTATCGAAATGTGTTGTTACACAAACTCTAAAGGAAAATTAGATATAAAAGAAGAAGTTGTAAATAAAGCGATAGAGTTGACTAAATATTTAATGAAAAAATATGATATAGATGTGGAACACGTTATAAGACACTATGATGCTACTAGAAAAGTATGCCCTGCTCCATTTGTAAATGATGAAAGCAGATGGCAAGATTTTAAGAAAGCATTAGGAGGCAGGTCTACATCTTCAAGCACAAGTAGTTCAAATAGTGAAAAAGTTATAGCAACAGTAAAAGTAACAGCAGATGTAGGATTAAATTGTAGAAAAAAAGCTACAACAAGTTCAGATATTGTTAAAGCATTTGTAAGAGGTACAAGCCTAAAAATTTATGAGATATCTGGTAATTGGGGTAGAACGAATGATGGTTGGGTATGCTTAGACTATACAGACTATAAGAAAAGTACAGGTACATCTAGTACAAGTTCTTACAAAACTGGAAGATATGAAGTCACGGCTACTGTATTAAATGTTCGCAAGGGACCAGGGATAAATTACGATTATTTGACTTTTAGTGAATTAACTTCTAATGCACAAAAGCAAGTAAAACAAAAATGCGGATATGAGGCAAACGGACTTGTAAAAGGCGTGCAATGTGATGTGTCGCAAGTTTCTGGCAACTGGGGCAAAATTCCATCAGGTTGGATTTGTCTCGACTATTGTAAAAAGATATAATAGTTATATGTCTAACAAAATAAAAACGGCTTAGAATTGATTTTAATGCGTCAATTATGAACAAAAAAATAAAAGAAATAGTTGGTTGGTAAAAACTATTTCTTTTTTGAAGATTATTTATATTATTGATAATATTATATGATTATTTTCTTAATTTGTCAACATTTAATGTTTCAATTAAAGCTTTTTGTAATAATTGTGAAAAATTAACATTTTCTTTTTCAGCTATTGTGTTTAACCATGCTGGAATAGATAATGTTTTTTTAACAGATTTGTTTTCGTATTTTCTTTTATGGTCGTCAAGATTTATGGTTACAAAAGATATAATTTGATTATCTTCTAATTTTATATTTTTAATATCTGTTGTACATTTAGGATATTCTTCTAAATCTTCAAGATATAATCCCATAGCTTCTTTAGCATTTTCTATAGCTTCTGCTAAAGTTTTTCCATCGCTAAAGCAACCTTTCAAGTCAACAAATTCTACCCAATATTGATTATCTTCATGTGTGAAGATAGCAGGGTATGTTAATAATACATCTTTTTTCATAATTCCACCTCTATATTATATTATGAACAACTAGGAAGGACTTATTCAAGTCCCGCCTGTTTTAGTAGCTTTTTTAGTAATCCTGTAGCCATATCCCTATTATGCATTGGAACAATAATGTCTGTATATCCTTGCTTCCTAAGTCTCAAATGTGAGCCTTCTTGCTTTACTTCATACCAACCGATTTTTCTTTAACAGTCTTACTAATTCCTTAGGAGTCATTGTCATAATATAAATAATCCTCCTTTCTCTTAAACTCTAAATATATTATACACTATACGTTACGTACTGTCAAGCAATATCAAAAAAATATATAAAAGTTTTTATAATTTAGAGGTTAGACCTAGTTAGTCTAGCTCTTTAAAATTTATATTAACAAGTAAATCAATTAGCTTACTTACTTCCATAACTTGCTTAGAATTTAACCCGTATTCGTTAATTCTATTGTGTAATTCTTTTCTAAGATTTTCTACGTCTAAAGAAGTATAAAACAGCTCTTTAATATTAACATCTAATGCAGTAGATATCTTGTAAAGTTTATCTAAACTAATGTTGAACTTCTTATTACTTTCTAATTCGTGCAAATAGCTCTTTGAAATTCTAGTCTCTTCACTTAGTTTATTTAAAGAAATCTTTTTATTTTCTCTAATATTTTTTACAACAAAAACAAACATATCAATACCTCGTTCTTATTATAAACAATTATTCACAAATTATCCACATAAGGTGGTCATTCCCAGCGAACGATTTGTCGAATTTTTGTACACGATTTTTCTTGCATATTGTCGAAAGTTGTAATATTATTATAACAGAATATACGAAAATGGTTCATAAAAAGAGATAGCCTATCTGGAACATAGACTATCTCGGAGTGTATACTTTGCTATGCACAAGTAAAGTATACATTCTTTTATAAAATTTGTCAAACACGGGAGGAATGTATATGGAAGAATTATTTCAAAAAAGAATTTTAGAGAATTTGACTAATGAGGAGAAAGATGCTATTATAGAAAATGAAAATATAGCAGAGAAAATATACTTGATAGGACTGATAGATGGCACACTAGTAAATGTAAAATAATGGTAAAAAAATTAACACATTTTTAACACATTAGTACAGGATAAAATAGAAATGAATAAAAACGAAAAAGAGAAAAAGTCAGTAATACTAATGCTTTTAGAATAGAATAAAATTATATAGAATACTATAGACTAATCCCACCATCGGTACCATAAAATCAAAAAGTGCTTAAAAATAGCGTATTTCTAAGGATAGAAGATACGCTATTTTTTTGTTTAACACATTTTTAACACATTAGTTTTAAAAAAGATAATTTAATTTATTAACTGCATCTTGTTTTTGATTATCAGAAGAATGTAAATAAATTTGAGTGATTGATATAGCAGAATGTCCCATAAGTTCAGCAACTGTTTCAATGTCAACACCATTTTTTAATAGCATTGATGCATAAGTATGCCTTATTGCGTGAAATTTCTTATGTGGAATATTACAATCTTTTAAAATTTTCTTCCAATGATAAAAGATATTTTTTGCATGAAGAGGCTTTCCATTGTTGTCTCTAAATAATAAACCCTCTTTAATCTCTTCTTTTTTTAACACATCAATTAACACATCTGGTATAGAAACAGTCCTAAAAGAATATTTTGTTTTGGGAATTTGGAAAACAGTTTCAAGATGTCTATGAAGGTCGTCGTCATAAATATATACATCTTTAATACTTCTTTCCACCTTTAAAGTTTTGTTGTTTAAATCTATGACATTCCAATCTAAAGCAAGCAACTCTCCTAATCTTAAACCAGTAGCCAAGTCTAGTAATATAAGAAGCTCCATTTTAGTTCCTTTTATGTAGTCTTTAATCTTGCTTATTTCATCTTCTGAGAGAATTTCCACTTCTTTTCTTTTTTCATTTACAATATTGGTCTTATTTCCTTTTATTTCGACTTTTGAGCAAGGATTTTTTAATACATAGTCACTTTTTATGCACCAATTAAAAAAAGTCCTTAAAACTGAATTTAGATGTTCTATTCGAGTATAAGAATAAGTCTTAGATAATTCATTATAAAATTGTTGTAACCTAAGAGAAGTTATATTTATAAGTTTTAGTCCTGCAATATCTGATGATTTAATGTAATTTCTATAAACTTCTTCATATCTCTGAAAAGTAGAAGGCTTAATTTTAGAAGAATTATGCAAAACATCAAAAAGCCAAGTGTGCATCATATCATTTAGTGTAACGTTTTCGAAATTATTTACAAGACCATTTTTGATGTTATTTATATATTCATCTGCTTTTGCATTAGCTTCATTTATTCCTGTACCATAAAATTGTTTACGAATAGCTGTGCCATCAGCTTTTCTACCAACAGTACGGGTTACTCTATAATAGTTCTTTCCGTTTACCTCTATATTTGTTTTTCTTGCCATACAAACCTCCGTTTGATTTAATGATTATAAATTAAAGCATTATCTCTAATGCTTCATCATTTGTTAAAGTTCCGTATTTTTCTCTGTAAAATTCTATTGCTTTTTGCATATAATCAACTGTAACGTCAAAATACTCTGCTAGATAATAAACTGTATTAACTCCGTTTCTTAATTGCTGATTTTAGCTTCTCGTAAGGAATTAGGGCATAGTATGACCACTTTTTTGCTCTATATTCTTGCTTGCTTATTAACTGTAAATTATTGCAGTAAGGAGAATAAGTTGCATCCATATAATAGTGACCTAATTCTTCTGCAAGAGTTTGTTTTTCTTCTATATATGTACCTAGCTCATCATAATTTAAAGCAATAGCATTTATTTTATCTATATTTATAAAAATACCGTCGGCATCTTCAATATGCCAATCATATATTTTTATATTTTCTTTTTCTGCTAAATCATACAAATTTTCTAACTTCATATTTTTCTCCTATGTTACTATAATGTTACAATAATATTAAAATTTTATTACATTTCACTCAAAAACTTGAATATTTTAGTAAAATCGTGTATAATATATATAACATAAGCTAACTTGGGAAGGATAAGGCTGGGTTCCTGAATGGGAGTAGATATATTTGCAAAAATATATTTAGAATCCTTTGCCCCTGGGGTTAGCTCATTGGGGTTCGTAATTGTGCGGACGGTAGTAGCTGATTATGTCGGCTACTATTTTTTATGGAAAAACTTTTATGCCTTTGTTAATATAATCTGGATATTTATCTATTTTGTTTTCGAGAGCCAAGAAAGCTTTATCTTTTTTGTTGTTTCTTATGTATTTATGAATTGGATATGAAGTTAAGTCGGCTATTTCTAAGCCAGAAAATGTATTATCATATCCTTGATTCCATTTCGGATTAAAATAAATACCTACCATTTTATCACTCCTATTCAAAAGCACCTTTTATTTTTGCTTCTCTAACTCTTCCTATTATTTTAACAGGTATCTTTTGCATATCTTCAAAAGTGAATTTCTTGGCTGGGTAGTATGGGTTCATTGCGTGTAATTCAATTCCGTCTTTAGTTTTAATAACCTTTTTTACTGTAGCTTCTTCGCCATTTATTAAGACAACAGCAGTTTGTCCACTTTCTACGTCAGCTTGGTCGTGTACTATAACTAAATCTCCTTCAGCTAGAAGCGGTAACATACTGTCACCAGTTATACGTAAAGCATAATATTCGCCAACATTAGGTATATTTTCTTTTAGAGTAATGTAGTCTACTATATTTTCCTCTGCTAACCAATCGTAGCCTGCTTTTACTGTACCTAGAATTGGTATTTTTGAAACCGCTATATCATTATTTCTATTATCTGATTTTCCAAGAATATAGTCTGTACTTACGCCAAAGTATTCGGCTAGTTTAACTATATATTCATCTTTTAAAGGAACTCTTCCAGTTTCTAATTTGCTTATGCCAGCTATTTCTAACCCTAACAGTTTTGCTAATACATCTTGATTTATATTTTTTTCATTTCTCAATTGTTTTATTCTGTTCAAGATAATCAACTCCTTAAATGTATTATAAACTATCTTAATAGGAAAGTAAACATAATATCTTAATCGGAAAAAACATTTAAAAAAAAATTAAAAAAATATCTTGACAAGATAACAAGGCTTGTGATAATATTATCCCAACAAGATAAAAGGAGGCGAAAAATGTGTTTGAAAAGTTAAGGAAAATAAGGCAAGAGAAAAATATTAAAGCAAAAGAAATTGCAGAAAAACTAGGATTAAAGACTGAGGGAGCATACTATAAAAAAGAGACAGGTTCAGTTCCTTTTACCTTAGAAGAAGGAAAAATAATTGCAGATATATTTAATATGCCAATAGAAGAAATTTTTTTTGAAAATGAATTATCTTATGAAGATAAAACAAAGGAGGTAAGCTGATATGGAAGAAATCGAAAAAGAGTTAACAGAAATTATAAAAGAGCAGTTAAAAGAGTGTAAAGAAAATAAGAAAGTACCAAGTAGGGAAGTACTTGATACTATACAAACTTTAAATGCTATTTCTCATCTTTGTTAGGTTTATTAAGTTTTTTAGAAATATTGTTTAGTTGAACAGCAATTTGGGAAATTGCACAACTACCACCAATATTTAATTGACAAGAACCAGAACATGGGGCTTGAAACCCATTATTATAATGAAATGGACAAGTCATAAAATAACACCTCACTTTCTACAAATTAAAATATTTTTCTCTTAAGTGTGAGGTAATTATACAAAATTTTTATATGTATGTAAAGAGCAGAAGACATACGAAACATCATGTACAAAGTATTGAACATATTCCCAGATAAAACAAAGGAGGTGAACTGATATGGCAAATACAAGTACACCAATAACAGTTCCAGTAGAGTTAGATATTACAGAATTAGAAAATGGAATTGAAAAAGCAGAAAAATTAAAAAGACTTCTCGATGAGATAAAAATATCTATCAAAGAAGTCAAAGACTTACTATAAGTTCTTTAAAAACTTATCAATGTCTTTATTAGCTTGGTGTAAACATTGTTTAAAGCCGTTGTTTTGAAGGGTTATAGGCTGATGACAAAATTTACACTGAATGGTAGAACCAACTTGATTTACAGAAACTTGAAATTTGCCTCTACATTTAGGACATTGTAAATCAAATGTGGCATTATCGAAAAAGTTTCTCAATGAAATCACCACCTTTCGACAGAATTATAACACGGTGGTAAATAAAAAGCAAAAATAAAAGAAATGAGTTAGGAGGGAAAGTTTGAATAAATGATAGAAATTGTAATCAACAATAACATAACAAATATAAAAACTAACGATATTGAAGTTTATATAGAAGGCTCATTTGAAATAAAAAAAGAAGGTGCCGAAGCACCAATAGTTAATGTGATTGCAAATAAGCAGAAATAACTTGAGCAATAGCCAAAGGTAACCAAGAATGTTTAGCTATTAAATCGCTAAATTTTGATAATTTACTTTTATGAAATTCATCTTTTTCTAAAAGTTCTTGAAGCTGTGATGATAATTGATAAAGTTCCTTTTTATCAGTTCCACCATTGCTCTCAATTAAACTGTCAAAGTCACTAATATTAAAAGATGGATTATTTATAATAGCTGATGCTTGTGTGCCAAATATAGAATTTGGAGAACTATTTACGTTAAAAGTTACAGAAGGTTGTTTAGCTTCAGCAGGAGCAGTTTGATAATAAGCTTTTAATTGATAAATTTCTCCCATATATGTAGATGTATCAACATCAATAATAGAATATTTAATACTAGTATTTGGTACCATTAAAAAATCGCCTATTTGTATATCAACATCAGGAAAAAAGCCAATAAATTTTTTGTTACTACCTTTTTCTGTATTCTTTAGACCTTTGACTGTATCTATTAGAACAGAATTACGGTAAATCTGAAATTCTATCATTTGACTTATAAAATGATTTAATGGGTTCATTATAATTCACCTCACTTTCGAGGTAATTATACAAGATTTTAATAAATAAGTAAAGGAAGTGATTAAGTGGAAGAAAAGTGGATAAGTTTAAATGAATTTATGAGACGAAATAATATAGGATATGACGAAGCAATACGATTACTTAATTCTGGAAAAATAGAATACGAAAAGAGCGAAAGTGGTAGATACAGAATTAAAGTAGGACGGCAATGTAAAAGATACAGAAAAAGAAAAGCTTATAAAGGAAGTTGCAGAGCTAAAAGCAATTATAAGTAGTTTAAAAGCAATTTTAAAGGAGGTGAGTTAGATGAAGAAAGAACTAAAATTTTACTGCATAATAGGACGAGCAGTAAGTATACTATTCGGTTGTAGTGTAGTAGCAGGAGTAATATTAGCAACATTATATTACGCATTATTTTGTTAGAGAGGAGGGAAGTATATGGAAGCAATTATTTGCACTATTGCAGGAATATTTATAGGACTAACAACAAGTTGGTATTTTCAGATAAAGCCGATGGCAGATAAGGACAAGTTAATAGAAGAGCAGAAAGAAGAAAATCTACAGGTATGTAGCGAAAACAAGGAATTAAGAGCAGAAATAGAAGATATAAAGTTTGATTTATCTGTAGCAAATAGAGCAATAGAGCAAAAAGATGAAATAGCAAAAAGAATAAAAGTAGTAGTAAATAGCTTTATGACACAAGAAGATAAGTTAAAAAGAATAAAAGAGTTAGCTGATGACTACCAATCAATTAACTAACTCAAAAAATAATTCAATTAAATATGAACTCTTGTAAGTAATTATAACACAAGAGTAGAAAGGAAGTCAAATGGAAAAGGAATATATTGTAACAGTAACTTTAAAAGACGGAACAAAAACAAAAATACAAGAAGATTATAACTGGGGATATGAAAACGAGGTAAATGACACGAGAAAGCAATTTATTGAAATTGAAAAAAGCATATTTAATAAAGAATATATTGTAAGTATAACAACCGAAAAAAATCCTAATTATAAAAAAGAAGAAGAACAGGAGGAAGAATAATGGATATATTAGAAGAACTAGAACATCAATACTTCATGCTAGAAATGCAAGACCACTGGGACAGTGGCGATTACAGATATGCAGACGAGTTAAGAGAAAAAATAAGAAAGTTGAAGGAGGAAATATAGATGATTAAAAAACCAGCAGAAATGATAAATGAAACAAATAAATTTAGAGTATTAATAGCAGGATATCCAGGAATAGGAAAAACTACATTAGGATTATCTGCACCAAAACCATTATTAATAGATGTAGATTTTGGAATAAATAGAGTAATGGCAAGTGTGAGAAAAGATTATATACAACCAGAAAGTTACGAGCAATTACTAGAAGATTTAAAAGGAGATTTAAGTGACTATGAAACAATAGTAATTGATACTGGAGGAAAGTTATTAGACTTAATGAAAGCTTATGTAATAAAGAATGACATTAAGAATGCTAAGAAAGATGGAACATTAAGCTTACAAGGATATGGAGCAGTAGGAAGAGAGTTTACAAGATTTATGAATTACATATATTTTGAATTAAGAAAACATTGTGTAATTATATTCCATGCAGTAGAAGAGAAACAAGATGAAGAAACAAAACTAAGAATTTTAGTAGAGGGAAGCACAAAAAATACAGTATGGCAAAATGTTGAGTTAGGTGGATTTATAGAAATGAGAGGCAACAAGAAAACAATAGGGTTTGATAACTGTGAAAGATACTTTGCTAAATCAAGTTTTGGAATTAAAGGGATTTATACAATACCAGAATTAAATGCAAATACACCAAATGACTTCTTAACAAAATTATTTGAACAAGCAGACAAGAATATACAAGCAGAAAGCAAGATGTTTGAAAAGGAAAGAGAAGAATATCAAGCAGTAATGGACAAGTATATACCAATTATTGAAAACATGACAGCGGAAAATGTACAAGAAATATCTGACTTGATGCAAACAATAGAACATAAATTAACTAGCAAAAAGGAATTAACAGCAAGATTTTTAGAAAAATTAAAAAGTTTGAATATGCATTATAACAGAGAAACTAGACAATACGAAATAAACAAGGAGGCAAAAGAAAATGGCTAAAACTTGTGAACAATGTATAAATTGTATGTATGTAGAACATGGAGATATGTATTGTGATGAACACGAAGATTTTGCATATGTGTATGAAGAATTTTGCCCTACAGATGATTATATGTGGTGCAATGGAAAAAAGTTTGAAAGGAGATAATAATATGGCTAAATACTATATAACTCCTACATTGCTAAACAGTTGGCAATATAACATTAAAAATGGAACATTAGAAGATTTTGTAAAAGTATTGAATAAAGAAGAGTTTGAGCCATCTGAAAGCATTTTAAAAGGTTTTGAATATGAAAAATATATGCAAGAGAATTTTGAGGAAACATTAAATGGAGCATATCAAGTAAAAGTTAGCAAAGAATATGGAGACTATTTACTATATGGCATTATAGACTGCTTAAAGGGTGGAATTATATACGATTATAAATACACTAAAAATTACGAAGTAGGTAAATTCTTTAATAATCATCAGACTTTAATGTACTTAGAAATGGTTCCAGAAGCAAAGAAAATGATTTATCTAATAACAAATAAATTTGAGAAAACAGAATATCCAGACTTGAACTATAAAGATGTATCAAAGGTTGAATATGAAGTAGGCGATATTTTTAGAGAAGAATATACAAAAGATATGTTTCCAGAAACAATGAATAGTATATTACATAAATTAGAACAATGGTTAAAACAATATAACTTATTTGATTTATATACAGAAAAATGGAAATGTAAATATTAGGAGGAAACAATGGAATTTGAAAAATTATATATGTTTAATCCATTTACAATTCAAAATGCAGATAGCAAACAAATAGCAGATACATATAGTAATTTACAAAAAGAATTGATAAATAATGCAGATACAGGCTTTTTAATATCAAAAAATATAGAAATATATGCAAATATGAATTATTTAATTGGAGAAATGGTAGCAAGATTACAACAGGAATATGATTTGCTAAAGACAGATATTTCAATACAAGAGAATAAGCAGATATATATGCAAAGAAAACAATGGCAAGAAACACAAAAAGAAAGACCACCAGCTATGAGCTATTTTGAGGCTATGGCAAAAGAATATGTGAAAGAAGACAGTAAGAAATTAGCAGAATTAGGTGCTAGACTGTTCAGATTTAAAAAAGCATACGAAAGTATTGACAGCAAACAAAATGCCTTAAAAAAGAAAATAGAGGCGATTAGGTATGAGATTTAAAGCAGTAACAGATTTAACTAATTCATTTAACCCAGTACCTAAAAACGAAAGAAAAAAGGACAAGAAGTTGATAGATGATAAGAAACACGATTGCGAATATTGTGGCAAGAAGAATTGTTGGACAAACAAACATCATATAAAGAGCAAAGGCTCTGGTGGAAATGATACAGAGGATAACCTAATAGAGTTATGTGGAGCTTGCCATAGAAAAGTGCATGATGGCTTAATAAATAAGCAAGAATTATTAAAAATAGTTAAGAGGAGGAAAAGAAAATGAAAGTATATGAACTTATAGAGAGAAAAGAATTAATAAGTAAATTTGCTAAAGAAATGGCTAGATTACAAAAGAAAGCTGATAAGTATTACTACATAGATAATAATAAAGAGATGGCAGATTATGTATTGATTTATGCTACCGAATTAAAAGATTTTGCTTCTAAATTAGGAATATGCGAAGAAATGTATCAAGAAGCATATAAAATATATGACTTTAGAAATAGTGGAAAAAAAGGGCATGTCCCTAGCGTAGAACAATTAGAAGAATTAGAAGTTTGGTATGATACTCCAACAGAAAAATTTTAGATTAAACAACAAGGGGCTAGACAACAAAACTAGCTCCTTTAAACGAAAGGAGAAAAGGAAAATGGCTCAAAAAAGAATGTTCAGTAACTTAGTAGTAGGCAGTGATGATTTTTTAGAAATGCCAGATAGTTCTCAAAATTTATATTTTCATTTATCAATGCAAGCAGACGATGACGGATTTGTAGATAATTGGAAGTCAATTATGAGAATGGCTGGAAAAAAAGAAGACGATTTAAAACTACTAATAGCAAAATCTTTTGTTATCCCTTTTGAGTCAGGAATATTAGTAATTAGACATTGGAGATTAAATAACTACATTCAAAAAGATAGATATAAAGAAACCATACATAAAGAAGAAAAGTCACTATTATCAACAGATGAAAGCAATGTATACAACTTGGATACAGATTGTATACAAAATGTATCCTCAGATAAGATTAGTATAGATAAGAATAGTATAGAAAAGAATAGTAGTAGTAGTGTAAATGAAATTCTATGCGATTCTAAAGTAGAGGAAATTCAAAAAGTGATGATAGAGACAATAGGAACTACTAATATTAACAATATTCACGAATGTATAAGTTATTTAGATAAATTACCGATAGAACTAATAGAGTATGCCTTAAGAAAAACTGCAAGAGTGGAAAGACCTAGTTGGCAATATACAATTCCAATTTTAGAGAGTTATATAAAAAAGGGTTTTAAAACTGTTGAGGAAGTACAAGCAGATGACTTAAAGTTTAAAAATAAAAATACTAATACAGGAGAAACAGAAGAGGAGCGACAAGCTCGAATAATAAAAGAGTTAGAAGGTGGTTAGATGACAAATGCAGAATTTGTACAAGCAACAAGTAGACTAGAAGGATACTTTGACAAAAAATATACAACAGAACAACTAAAAGAAATGTTTTATATGCTAAAAGAATGGAGTTTAGAGAAGTATACGAAAGCATTAAAATATTGCATTCGTAACTGCAAATATTTGCCTAAACTAGCAGATTTAACAAGTGCAGATATAAGTACTGTAAAGACACAGTCTAACAAAGATATAAATTTTGTGAAATGCAATAAATGCAACGGAGAAGGCTTTATAAAATATTTTAAAGAAAAGAAAGACGGAGATAGGGTATTAAAGTACGAATATATAGCTTTATGTACTTGTCAAAATGCAGAAAAGCAAAGACAGATAAATAAATATAACTTGCCAACACTAGCAGAAATTGGTTTATAGGAGGTAACGTAAGTGGATAACGTAGAACATTGGGGAATATATAACACAATGCAAAAAGAATTTCAGTTTGGCATAGACGAGCCAAGCAAGAGAAAAGCAGGTAATAAATTGTTTAGAAAGATTGGCTATGATGCTTATAAATGGCGTTTTGAGGCAAGAATATTGCCAAGAGAGTTATGGAAAAGGAAGTGATACAAATGATAACATACGAGACAAGACAAATGAGTTTTGAAGATATAAAACCGAAACGATTAACAAAGTATATGCAGATACTAGAAATATTAAATAACAGAGAAATGACAGCAAGAGAGATAGAAGCAGAAATGAATAAACATGGATACTCAAAATACTTTGATATGAATCATGTAAGGCCACGTTTGACAGAGTTAGTGTACGAATATCACGAATTAGTCGAATGTGGAACAAAAGTGGATTATGTAACAAAGAAAAATGTTGCAGTATATAGAAAAGCTACAGAAGAGGAAAAGATGATGGCGGAAAATATGTAACATATACCAAATATAGACTAAATTCGGAAATACAGAACAAGGAGGAAAACATGTTAGTAAAAACTAATTTAAAAGAAATTATAGAGCACATAGTAAACGACGACATAAAAATAACAGACAATTCATGTTGTGGTCAATGCAGTAAATGTGGAGAATGTTGCACAAATCTTTTACCAATTACACAAAAAGAAGTTGAAGGGATACAGAACTATGTTATAGCAAATAAAATAAGACCACAAAAACAAATGCTAGTAATGCAAAATAGACTAACTTGTCCGTATTACAACGGAAAAAAATGCTTAATATATGAGGTTAGGCCGTTAATATGCAAAGAGTTTTATTGTTATAAAAAACCTACGGCAGAACTTGGAGAAAGATTCTTAGAGGAGGATTTTATAACAGTAGATATGTGGGCAGTTGCTGAGGCGATTGATAAGGAGTTACTAAATGAAACAAATAGATAATAAAAAGCTATGTAAATATTGCTTAGGCTGTTGCAAATTAGAAGATGAGAATTTTAATGGAGTAATGAGATGCAAGGGATTTGTAGCAGGACAAGCAGACTGGCAAGAAAAATGGAGGGAGGCACTAAAGAGCAGTGAAAAATAAAACAAAAATAGAATTATACAATGACCATTTCGAGAATGCAAAAAGATATGGAATACCACACGCACAGTTAATCATAGCGGATATACCATATAATTTAGGCAACAATGCATATGCAAGTAATCCTCAATGGTATATAGATGGAGACAATAAGAATGGAGAAAGTAAACTAGCAGGAAAAAGTTTTTTTGATACAGACAATGATTTTAAAATTAACAACTTCTTTGATTTTTGCACTAGATATTTAAAGAAAGAACCAAAAGAAAAAGGACAAGCTCCGGCAATGATAGTATTTTGTGCATTTGAGCAAATATCAATGGTAATAGAGCAAGGAAAAAAGCACGGACTATTAAAGAGCTATCCATTAGTGTTTATAAAGAATTATTCTTCACAGGTACTAAAAGCAAATATGAAGATAGTTGGAGCAACAGAGTATGCAGTAGTTTTATACAGAGATAAGCTACCAAAATTTAACAACGATGGACATATGATATTTAATTGGTTTGAATGGAAAAGGGACGGATCAAAAATTTACCCTAAAATTCATCCTACTCAGAAACCAATAAGTCTCTTAAAAAGACTGATAGAAATATTTACAGACGAAGGAGATGTTGTAATAGACCCAGTAGCACGGTAGTGGTTCTACATTAAGAGCTTGTGCAGAACTAAAAAGGAATTGCTATGGATTTGAGATAAAAAAGAACTTCTATAATTTAGCAAAAGAAAAAATGATAAGTGATGACATTTTAAATGGAATTATGGAAGATGGACAGTTAACATTTGATGCAATAGTGTGAAAGGAGCAAATAAAAAATGGTAATAAAAATACCTTTAATGTGTAGAAGTAAAAAGAATAGCCAAAGCATTATAGTAAATCCAAGAACACACAAACCAATGATAATACAAAGTAAATTATATAAACAATTTGAACAAGAATGTGGCTATTACCTTTTAAAATATAAAAAGAATATAAGTACACCTGTTAACCTAAAATGTACGTTCTACGTCAAAGATAGACGTAAAAGAGACATAGTAAATCTATTAAATGCAATACAAGACATTTTAGTAAAATATGGTGTAATAGCAGATGATAATTACAACATAGTAAAGTCAGTAGATGGCTCACGAATAATTTATGAAAAAGGCAGAGAAGAAACAATAATTGAGATAGAGGAGATGAATGCAAATGATAAGTAAAGAAAAATTTGTAGAGATAATAAATAGATTAAAGAATTATAACGAATTACAAGATAAGATAGATGAGTTATTTAAAGATAATATAGAAAACAGAGAAAGAGATTTTATAAATGCAGGAAGTATATGTATAGGTCACGAAAGTGTAGTTGTGTATTTGTTAGAAAGAATATTCGATACAGATATGATAAGCTATTTTATTTATGAATTAGACTATGGAAAAAAGTACAAGGCAGGTTGTGTATTAGACGAAAATATGAATGAGATAGACTTATCTACAGCAGAGAAAATGTATGATTATTTAGTGAAGAGCCTAGAAAGCGAGGGAGAGTAGATGAGGGATGGTGAAGAATGGGATATTCCTGTAAAAGACCGTAGCACACAATTAGAACTAGGAATTTGTATGGAATGTGGAAAAAGAAAAGCAAAATACTTATGTGATTATATAACTGGAAAAACTTTTGATTTGCATGGAAAAGGACAAATAAAACAGTCTACTTGTGATAAGTATTTGTGTGAGAAATGCACTAATAAATTAAATGGAAGAGATTATTGCAAAGAACACATTAAAGAATTAAAAGAAGAATTGAAATTTAAAAAAGAAATGAGGAGCTGATATAGATGAGTGAAGCGGATAAAGAAGAATGGCGAGATATAAAAGGCTATGAAGGCATATATCAAATAAGCAATTTAGGTAAGGTTAAAAGTTTATCTAGGACAATAACAAGAAAGAATGGAAGTAAGCAAAAAATTGAGGAGCGCATTTTAAAACCTTGTAAAAGTAAAAAGGGATATTATCAGGTTTGTTTAGATGGGAAAATGCATACTATTCATAGACTAGTAGCCGAAAATTTTGTAAATAGTTTAGTTGTCAATCACAAGAATGGAATAAAAACAGATAATAGATTGTCTAATTTAGAACTAATATCTCAAAAAGATAATATTCATAAAGCCTGGAAGCAAGGATTATGCGAAAATATTAGAAGGCTTGCTTATACTAAAATCCATAGAAGAGACATAAAGACTAGTAAAAAAGTATGTCAAATGGATATGAATAATAATGTTATAAATACTTTTGTTTCTATAAGAGAAGCAGAAGAAAAGACAGGAATATCTGATAGCAATATAATGAGATGTTGTAGAAATATTCAAAAAGGTACACACGGATATAAATTTCAATATATAGATTAAGAATAGAGGTGTTATAAATGAGTAATAATACAAGCGACAAAAATGTCGCAAATATAGAAGAGCTGATACAAGAATATAAAACATATAATGACTTAGACGGAATACAAGATTTAAGACCATATATTGAAGTACTAGAACACATCTTAGCAGAGCTAGAGCAAAAAGACAAGCGAATAAAAGAGCTAGAAAAAGCATTATTAAAAGTTAAAGATAAGAATACAACTTTATTTATAACTTGTAGAAACAGCATACCAAAGCAAGCTGTAATAGATACGATAAATAAAAATGGATTTGAAGTATATACAAGGGCGTACGGAAACATTGAAGTAGTAAGTATAGACGTTTTACAAGAACTTTTAGAAGGAGAAAAATAGAAATGATAAAAGAATTTTGTGATATATGCAAAGTAGAAATGGATAGAGAAAAAGTTTTAAATCCAATAAATACACCAAAAGAAAACTTTAAAGTATGCAATCAATGCTTAGACGAGTTGATAAAGTATTTAGAGAATAAGAAAAATAGTTATAAGATTGAAAATAAAAGATATGAAAGAGATTATAGAAATAAATGGGAAGAAATTTGTTAGGAAGGAGGTTAGGAGAGTGAGAGTAATGATAAGTCAACCTATGGCAAATAGGACAGAGGAAGATGTCAGACAAGAAAGAAAAGCAATTATAGAAAAATTTAATAATATGCATATAGATGTTATAGACACAATTTTTACGGACGAAGTACCAATAGATTATAATGCAGGAGTTTATTTTTTAGGAAAATCAATAAAAGAAATGTCAAAAGCAGATGCATTATTTATGTGTGATGGTTGGAAAGAAGCAAGAGGTTGCAGAATAGAAAGACAAGTTGCACAAGAATACGGAATTAAAATACTATACGAAGATTTTTTTGTTAATAAACCAGAATTAAGTACAAGAACATTGTATTGTGAGGAGGAGTCTTATGACAAATGAACAAAGAAAAGCGATTGAAATATGTAAGGAAAAAATAATAGAGCCTTTTTATGATTTCCCAAATCCAACATCTATTGAACTAAAAGATACAGATGTAGGAGCAATAGACACAGTCTTATCTCTAATAAAAGAACAGGAAAAGAAGATAGAAAACTTACAAAAAGAACTAAATGAAGAAAATAATAGATGTATGATTTTAGCAAATAACGATAAATTTAAAGAACAAGTAATAGACTTAATGGCAGAATATATTGAAAAAGTTACAGTAGATTTAAAAGTAGCATTTGGGGAAAATATGTTATGGAATAGAAATGAGATAAAACAATATTTTGCAGATTTAGTAGAAAAGGAGTAGGTATGCGAATAATAACAAAAAAAGAAGAACAAGAAATTGAAAGTATAAAGAAACAAAATGAATTTTTATCTAAGGGCTATAGAGCATTAAATATTGCATTAGATTATCAAAGTGCGATAGTTGCAATACTTAAAACTGTAGATATGAAAGAGATAGAGATTGATGATAAGCTATTTCTAAGTAAAGATGAAATAAGGGTTGGACATACTATAAATCATACAACAATAATTAAATTAGTAGAAAAGGAGTAGAGGTATGGAAATTAAAACCAAATATGAAATTGGGCAAAGAGTGTGGATAGCATATGAAAATAAAGGCGAAGTTTGCGTTTATGACGATTACATAGATGAAATATGTATGGGCGAAAACGGATTATACTACATGATTAAAGAGGCTCGTATTGACAGAAATGAAAATGACATAATCTTGTATGAAGACACGGACAAGCTAGTAGAGAAAATTAAACAGATTATGGAAGAAATAAGAAAAAAAGAAAGTGAGGATACAAATGACAATAAGTCACGTTTATAAAAAGATAACAGAAGTAATGAAGACTATAGAGAACATAAATCTATACGAAGTAAGTTCAAATACTATGAGAAGACTAAATCAAAAAGCGATACATAATGCGTATAAAATGCTAGATAATTTAAGAGCAGAGATGGAAAGAGAACATATAAAAAATAAACAAGGAGGTAGCAAATGAATAGAGAAGACCTTAAAAATTATAAGTATGTTCAAATATGGATAAAAGACCAAACAGAATATATAGAAACACAAAAAGAGACAATAAATAGATTAAGCAGTATATTATCTGATATGCCTAAACGGAAGCAGACAAGTCTATGATAATGAAGCCGAGAAAATAGCTGAATTAACAGATATGTTTGATGAGTTAATGAATATAGTAATAGAAGAAGAGAAAAAACAAAAAAAGATTGTTGAAATGGTAAGTAAAATGGATTTTCCTTACAGAAATATATTGTATAAAGTATACATACAAGGGAAAACGTTAGTTAGAGTGGCAGATGAAATGGGATATAGCTATGTTCAGATTTGCAGAAGTCACGGAACAGCTTTAAATAAATTTGATGAAATAGAAGATGTGATATGAAATGATATTGAATGTTACTATCAAAATATGTTTTAATTATAATAGATTTCTAAAATTTAACACAAGGCTTCCGAAAGGCACAGTCAGAAATGGCTAATCCCAAGTGCCTAAAAAGTAGTAAGTAGATTAGCAAGAGCCATCGTTGCATCAATGCTGGCTCTTTAAATTTGCAAAATTAACATAAATATGGTATAATACATACAGAGTTGAATAGAATGTAACAGAAATGTTTAGAAAAGTTTAGAAAAACTATTTACATTTGTAAAAAACTCTAGTATAATACAATATACAGATAAGAAAGAGAGTAATGTCATTGCTTAGCCTCCTTTCAATCTGTAAGCGAGTGTAAAATGTTTGTCCATTAGATGTGGGAGACAAAAAAATACTAGAGACGGCAATCTCTAGTATTTTTGTATGTAGTTATTATTTAAATAGCGATAGAATTAAATAAATAACAACTAATACAGCGAGCATTATTAGTTTATCCATCTTACCACCTCCTTAATCGGAAGAAAATCGAATAAGAGAAGTTTGGAGGGTAAACAAAAATATTATACGACAATTTTTACAATATAGCAATAAAATATTACAAATAAATTACAAAAATATTACAAGAGCTTATCAAATACGATAGGCTCTTTATTATGTGTAAAGGAGAGATTGAAATGGAATTAAAAGATACAGTTGATTTAATGGTTAGTGAGGATTATAAAGAAAGATTTAAAGCAGAATATTTGCAAGCTAAAATTAGATATGAAAAATTAAATAATATGCTAATTAAGTATGAAGCAGGAACACTAGATTTTACACCATCTTGTTCTAAAGAAGTTTTAGAAGACCAATTGTATTATATGAATGAATACTTAAGAACATTAAGAATTAGAGCAGAAATAGAAAATATTGATTTAGAGGAGAATTAATTATGAGAAAATGGACAAAAGAAACTGCAGAAAGATATATTAAGCAGGCTAGAGAGAAAGGCTTAACTTATTGGAGTGCAGTAGATTTTTTAAAACATCATAAAACGATACATAGTATAGTGTAGACAATAACTGATACTAGATAAAGTTAAATATATTATTGTCAAATGAGAAGACAATTCTAGTTAAGTCTTATACTTCGGAATAGTGAAATGGTATCACACAACGCTTTGGACGTTGTATTATTAGTTCGAGTCTAGTTTCCGAAACCAGTGCTCTTAGGAGCTAATCTAATTTTAGTGAGTAGTTTTGTAGCTAGAAACGATAAAACATTTAACAAGCTTATATATGCTAGCTTAATTCGTTAAGGAGGCGAGCCAGTCTGTAAAACTGGTCTTATTGTAAGTCGAGTGAGTTCGATACTCTCAGCTAGCACCAAAAAGGAGCAAAACAAATGAGTAGAAGTATGTTAAGTGACTACATAATGCAAGAATATAGACTAAAGCAGAAATATGCAAAAAAGAAAAGAGAAAATTGCAAAGAAAAGCAGTGTAAAAACTGCAAGTATTTTGATGTGTGTAATGATTTTAAGGAGCAGGTGGAGGTAGATGGCTAAATATGATTGGAAGCAGTTAGAAAAAGAGTATATATTAAGTGATTATAAATCAGTAAGTGACTTTCTAAAAAACAAAGGTATAAATAATAATTCTTATGCTAGAAATAATACAAAAGGATGGAAAGAAAAAAAGAGACAAAATACTGACATAAAAGTGACAAAAACAATAGAAAAGGTGACAGAAAAGCAAAGTGAAAAAGAAGCACAACAAATAGTAGATATAAAATCAATAGCAAATGATTTAGCACTTAATATTATAAAAGCCAATAGCCAATTAGAAACTTATATAGTAAAAAATAAAAAGAAAACAAAGAAAGTAAAATACGATTATAAAGTAAGTAAGCCAAGTGAAGAGGAAACAACAGAAGAAGAAAGTTTAGAATGTATGGAAGGAATAATAGATAGACAAGGTTTAAAAATGCTTGCTTCGGCACTTAAAGATTTAAATGAAATAATAGGAAATGATGAAGAAACTGACAAAGAAACGCTCGATAAATTAGATGAGGTACTAAAAGGACTAGGTGGTGTTGTTTAATGTTTTCAACAAAGCAAAGAGAATTTTTAGACAATGCCAACAGAAGATGGAATGTAAAGTATGGAGCAACAAGAAGTGGAAAAACATATTTAGACTATTATGTAATACCTAAGAGAATAAGGAATGTAAAAGGAAAGTCTGGGCTAATAGTAATACTAGGAAATACAAAAGGAACATTGCAAAGAAATGTAATAGAACCTTTACAAGATATATGGGGAACAAAGCTGGTGTCTGATATAAAATCAGACAATACGGCTTTTTTATTTGGTGAAAAATGTTATTGCTTAGGTGCAGACAATAAAAAACATATAAATAAAATAAGAGGACCTAGCTTCAAGTATTGCTATGGTGATGAAGTAGCGACTTGGGATGAAGGTGTTTTTCAAATGCTTAAATCAAGGCTGGATAAATCATATAGCAAATTTGATGGAACTTGTAACCCAGAAGGACCAAGTCATTGGTTTAAGAAATTTCTTGATAGTGATGCAGATATATTCCAACAGAAATACACATTGTATGATAACCCATTTTTGGCAAAAGAAGTATTGCAATCCTTAGAGACAGAATATAGAGGTACAGTATTCTTCGATAGATACATTTTAGGTGATTGGAAAGCAGCTGAAGGAACAATATATATGCTATTTGCAGACGAGACAGAGAAGTTTTTAGTAGATAAAGTAAATGAGCAATTAGCAATTGTAACTATTGGCGTTGACTATGGTGCTGGAAAATCTAAAATAAAGTTTGTAGCTAGTGGAATTACATATAATTTTAGGAATGTTTATGTGTTAGACGAAATGGACTTAACAGGAATATATGACCCTGAGCAAATATATGAAAAGTTTATAGAGTTTTATAAAAGAGTGTACGACAAATATGATAAATGTCAGTACGCTTTTTGTGATTATGGTGCCTTAGGAAATGTAATTACATTAGGACTAATAAGAAGATGCCAGAAAGAGAGATTGCCAGTTCAAGTGGTAGATTGTGAAAAAGGCTTAATAAATGACAGAATATTTTTAAGTTCTACTTTAATGGCGCAAAGAAGGTTTTTTATATTAAGAAAAAACACAATAATTACAAAAGCATTTCAAGATGCATTATGGAATAGCAAATCACAAGATGAACGACTAGATGACGGAACAACAGACATAGACAGTTTGGATGCATTTGAATACTCAGTAAACAGTTTTTATGAAAATTTGATAAATAGCAGGAGATAGGATATGAATTTACAACAATTTTTTAGTAAGCAAGGTTATGATATATCAGAAAAATTAAACTGGAAAAGTCATATAGACACCTGGAACAGTTGGTATATAGGTAAAGTTCGCAAATTTCATACATATTATATTTACAATGGACAACGTAAAGTAAAGATGGAAAAAAAGTCAATACAAGGTGCTAAAAAGGTTTCAGAGGATTGGGCAGATTTACTTTATAATGAAAAAGTCAAGATAAACCTAAAAAAGAAAAAAGATACGGAAGCATTAGAAGAAATATTCAGACAGAATAATGCTACAGTAATAATAAACAAAGGAATAGAAAAATCTTTTGCATTGGGAACAGGAGCTTTAGTTGTTTCAGTACAAGATATGGAAAAGGACGAAACCAACAATATAATAGATGTAACAAATGCCAAAATAAAACTAGAATTTGTAGAAGCAAAAAAAATAATACCTTTAACTTGGGAAAATGGAATAATAAAAGAGTGTGCATTTGTTACGGTTAAATATAAAAAAGGACAAACATATATTTATGTTGCTATGCACGTTTTAAATGAACAAGGCAATTATATTATAAAAAATTATATGTTTAAAGGCAAATATAATTCATTCGTAGAAGCAAATGAAGATGAAAAAGAGGGTTTTATAAAAGAATTTGATACAAAAGGAAACATTCCTTGGTTCGCAATAATAACTCCAAATATTTGCAACAATATTGATTCTGAAAGTCCGTTTGGAATATCTGTATATGCTAATTCAATTGATACTTTAAAAAGCCTAGATAATGCTTATGATGGACTAGATAATGAAATTATAATAGGCAGAAGAAGAATATTTGTTTCAAGTGAAATGCTTAGTTATGATGACGGAGAAGGCAGAATGGTATTTGATCCAAGCGACATTTCAGTCTATCGTATGCCACAAGGCTTTAAAAAGGATAATATGATAGAACACGACGATGCAAGCTTGAGAACTTCTTCGTATATAGAGGCAGTAAATTATCAATTAAACATATTGTCTAGCAAAGTTGGTTTTGGGAATGAAAGATATAAATTTGATGGACAAGCAATTCAAACGGCAACAGGAGTTATATCAGAAAACTCGGATATGTTTAGAACAATAAAAAAACATGAACAGGTTTTAGAAAATAGTTTAATAACTGTTGTAAAAGCTATTGCTTATGCTTCTTCTACTTTTGGAAATCAGACAATAGATGCATCAAAAGTAACTATAGATTTTGACGATAGCATAATAGAGGATAGAGGAGCAGAACAAGTAAGAGCGATGCAAGAAGTAGCACAAGACTTAAGAAGCCATAAGTCTTATATAGAGAATTACAGAAATCTAAATAAAGAACAAGCATTAGAAGAAATGGAACAAATACAACAAGAAAAAATGAGTAATCAAGAAGCTTTTGGTTTTAGCCAAATAAAGGAAGAATAATATGCTAACACAAGGCGATTTTATAAATATAGAAAAGCAAGCTAGTGCATTATATGAGAGCTTGGAGCTTGAAATAATAGAAGCGATTGCAACAAGAATTGCAAAGGTAGGATATGCAAATACAGTAGTACTTAATGATATAAGAATTGCACAAGAAATGGGAGTATTGTATCAAGATATAATAACTTTAGTAGCAAAGTATAATAATACTTCTTATGAAAAGGTTGCAGAGATATTTGAAGAAGCAGGAGCAAAAACATTAGACAGAGATGACTTTATATACAAAGAAGCGGGATTAAATCCAGTGCCAATCAAGCAAAGTAGACCAATAATGCAGATGATGAGTGCAACAATAGAAAAAACATCAGGAAACTTACAAAATCTTGTAATGACAACAGCAAATACTGCACAAACTCAGTTCTACAATGCAATGAATAGAGCATATATGGAAGTTAGTACAGGAGTAAAAAGTTATACACAATCAATTCTAGATACAATAGATGATATAAGTTCACAAGGTGCTATTATAACATATCCAAGTCGGTAGAAATATGAGCATAGAAAGTGCAGTAAGAATGAATATAATAACAGGAGTAAATCAAACTTGTGGAAAACTGCAAGAGTTAAGAGCAGATGAAGTTGGCTGGGATTTAATGGAGCTAACTGCACATAGTGGAGCAAGACCTTCTCATATGTCTTGGCAAGGAAAAATAGTAAGCAGAAGTGGCAAAAAAGGATATTTAAGCTTAGATGACATAGGGTATGGCACTGCAACAGGCTTTAAAGGAGTAAATTGTAGGCATGATTGGTATCCTTATTACAAAGGTTCTGCTAGAACTTATACACAAGAACAATTAGATGCATGGGAAAATGAAAAAGTTACGTACAACGGAAAAGAATATAGCAAATATGATGCAACACAACTGCAAAGAGCAATGGAGAGAAGAATTAGAACAGACAAAAAAGAATTAGCTGGATTACATGGAATATTGACATCTGCAAAAGATAATAAACTAATAGAAGATACTAGAACAGAATTTGGTAGACGTTCGTTAATATATAAAACACATCAAAACGAACTAGATAATTTTATACAACAAACATCATTAAGAAAAGATATTGCTAGGTTATACATAGGAAAACAAGATAAAAATATAAGCACACAAGTAGCAAATGTAACTAAAATTGCTAATAAATATAACAATAGTGATATTGTAGGAAGTAAAGTAAACGGCATAAAGATAACAGAGATTAGCGAACACATAATATCAAGAACATATGCAAGGAATGTAAGTTTTGAGGATGTGCAAGATACATTGAAAAAACCTATAAAATATGGTAAAATTAGAGCTAACAAAACACAACAGATAAATGGAAAGAACTGTACGATAATAGTAAACACAGAAACAGGAAAATTAGTAACTGTATATCCAAAGAAAACGAAAAAGGAATGATATTATGAAAATAAATAATAAGTTTGATGAAAGACAAATTGAATTATTAGAAAAAATAAAAGTAGACGTTAATACTAATTACAATGAGAGTTCATTAGAAGAGCTAGAAGATATTGTGTGTGATGCAATGTTAAATAATCTTGATGAAAAGCAAGACTTTACCCTACTTGCAGAAGAATATGAAAAAATACTAGATATAATAGTTGAGTTAGAAAACAATTATAATAGTTAATTAAGGCATTATAAAAAGTGTCTTTTTTATATGCAAAGAGCTAGAAATAGCTCTTATTTTTATGCAAATTTAGTGTAATGGTAGCACGACAGTCTCCAAAACTGTTTGTAGTGGTTCGAGTCCATTAGTTTGCGCCAATTCTTTATGGTTAGAGCTTTAAAGAAACCAAAAATAACTCTTATTTGCGGAGATATAAAAGCAAATTGCACAATCGACAGAGTGAACTGTCATTTAAACTAAATCTGTGTAGGAAAGGAAACAATATGGAAGAAGAACTAAAAGAATTATTTGGGGAAAACTCATTATCGTATGATGACTTTTCAAAAGCAATAGAAGAAAAAGGAATGAAATTAGCAAATCTTTCTGCAGGAGGATATGTAGCTAAAACAAAATATGATGATGATGTAAAAAAGGCTAAAAACTTAGATTACAAAAAGAAATATGAGGACTTAGAAGCATCTATACAAGGCGACGATGGAATCAATGCTAAATTAAAGAACATCACAACCGAGAGAGATGATTATAAATCTAAATATGAAGACCTTAACTCTAAATATTCTATGTTAGAAGCAACAAGTAAAGTAACAAGTGCAGGAATAAAGCCAGAATTTGCTAAATTTGTTGCAAGTGAAGTGTTAGGACAAGTATCGGATACACTTGATTTTGACACAGCATTAAAGGCTTATAAGGTTAAAAACCCACAATATAACTCAGAAACTACAATAACAAGAAAAAAAGTAGGTTCTAGTTTAGGGTTAGATGGAAAAGAATCAAATAATCAAAATGAAACAAATCAAATAATGAACGATTTAATTCGTTCTGCAAGAGATTAGCATTAGCTAGTCTTAATTTTTATAGAAAGGAAGATTTTATTATGGGACAAATGATTTCAAGAAGTAATGCAGAGACGCTTATAGAAGAACAAGTGGCTAGAGAAATAATTGAGGGAGCAATTAAGCAATCAAGAGCAATGCAAATGTTTAGAAGATTGCCAAATATGACTTCTAATAAAACAAAAATGAAAGTATTAGATGCTTTACCATTAGTATATTGGCAAGGAAGTGATAATGCCAGAAAACAATTAACTAAAATGGCTTGGGATAAGAAATATATTGTAGCAGAAGAAATGGCTGTTATAGTACCTATTCCAGAAAATGTATTAGATGATGCTGATTATGATATTTGGGGAGAAGTAAGACCAAGAATAGAAGAAGCTATGGGTAAAAAGTTTGACCAAGCTGTATTTGTTGGTGTAGATAAACCAACTGGCTTTAGAGCAGATTTACTAACATCTGCATTAAATGCAGGAGCAACAATCGCACCTAGTTCAAACACTTTATATCAATCTATTAACGATGCAATGACAAAAGTTGAAGAAAGTGGATATAACGTAAATGGAGCAGTTGGTGGAGTTGACTTAAAAGGCAAATTTAGAATGATGCTTGATACAACAGGACAACCAATTAAAGGAACTGAAATTGATAGCCTAAGCAAAGCTTATGTAGACAATGGTGCTTGGGACAAATCAAAAGCACAAATGATTGTTGGAGATTTCTCACAAGCAGTTTATGCTATCAGACAAGACATCACATTTAAAGTATTAGACCAAGCAGTAATTCAAGACCCTGCAACTGGTGAAATACTATATAATTTAGCACAAGACGATATGGTTGCTTTAAGAGTTGTTATGAGACTTGGTTGGGAAATACCAAATCCAATAAATTCTTTACAACCAGATGAAGCTGTAAGATTTCCATTTGCTGTTATCTTACCTGGTTCTTATACAGAAGACAGAGTAGACGTAACAATAAATGTAAAAGACCAAGACTCTACTAACTTAACTGGTGCTAAAGTTAACTTTAATGGACAAATTAAGAAGACAAATGCTAGTGGTAATGCTGTGTTCAAAGCAAATAAGAACTCTACTGGATTATATAGAGTAACAGCAGAAGATATGAAAAGAGATGTTATTGGTTCTGTAGAGGTTGCTGTGGCTGCTAAGACTGAAAACGTTGTTATTAACGTAAAAAAAAAGTCGGAGTAGACCCAGAAATAACTGGATTAACAATAACATCAACAGAAGGACTACAAGCAGGAAATGCTAATGTAAATGCTGATGCAGTAGTTGCTACATTGTCTGCACAAGGTGGTACAAGCCCATTTGCTTATGCTTTAGAAGCTGACGAAACAAATGGAGTAGATAATGCTTCTTTTAAGATAGATGGAGCTAATGTAAAAGTAAATACAACACCTTTGACAAATAAAGATTACAAAATAAATGTAAAAGCAACAGATAGTAAAGGTAAAACATTTACAAATCACGCAACAATAAGTGTAGCAGCTGCAGAATAGGAGGATAAGGTATGCTTAAATACATAACAGCAGACGAATATAAAGAATTGTTAGGTAAAGAAAGCATACCTGACAATTTTAATAATTTAGTAATAGAAGCAAGTAACTATATTAACTATAAAACTTTTGGAAGAATTGACGAAAACAATGTTCCAGAGCAAGTACAATATGCTACTTGCTTAATTGTTAATTTACGAGATGAAGAAAACACAAAATTATCCGAAATAGGAAATCTTAAATCACAAAATATTGAGGGTTGGAGTGAAAGTTATTCTACACCGGAAGAAATAAAATCAGATTACGAGGAAAAGAAGTATTTTACATTAAAAAAATACTTATGGAATGTAATAGGAACTGATGGAAATCCATTACTTTATTGCGGGACGAGGTATTAGTTATGAATGATAGATTTTTTATACATAAAATAACGGTCTACCATACAGAAGATGACGAAATCTTTACGAGAATCCATTTTGACAAGGTTTATTTTAGACATAATAAAAAGACTAACCTAGTCGATAAAGGGCTAGAAAAAGGAAGTACAGGCTCTATAACAATACCTGCTACAGAAAAGATAGATATTTCTACTAATGATTACGTTGTAGAGGGCATTGTAGAAGACAAGTTTGATTTATCTACATTACAAGAAAAGTACCAAGTCTTTAAAGTAGTAAGTGTGGACGACAATCGCAAAGGTAATTTGAAACATTACAAAATAGGAGTATCAGAGTAATGAAACTAGATGTAAAAGTGAAGATGAACTCTGTCAATAAAATACTGAAAGACCACGGTTTAAATAAAGATGGTAGAGTAACGAGATATTTAAGAGATGATGCTGATAGGTTAATGAACTCATTTGTGCCGATGGATAATGGGATGCTTAGAAGAAACAAAACTTATCCTAAGAATAATGAAATTAAGTATACAAGTCCTTACGCAAAGTATCAATACTATGGAAAGCTTATGCTTGCTAAAAATGGTAGTGCTTGGGCTAAATTAGGAGAAAAGAAAGTAAAGACTTCCAAGAACTTAAAGTATCATACATCTGGAACTGGTGCAAAGTGGGATAAGTTAATGTTACAAAGAAGAAAAAATGATTTGATTAAAGATGTGGAAAACTATATAAAAAATGGAGGATAAAATGGTAGAAAAATCAAAGATACAACTGATTAAAGAATTTATAGAAACTTGTCCATTGCTAAAAAATGGCAAAGTAAATGTAGATTATATAAAAGATAAACCACAAAGTTATTCTATAGATGAAACACCGGCAATAACAGTTTTAATTCAATATCCAGATGGTGGTAGTAGAAATCAAATATTGTTTGATTTTTCAATTCAGGCTAGTTTTAGTGCCTTAGAGAATATCAAAAACTCAAAATTTTGTGATGATTTTACTGAATGGATAAAAGAACAAGACAATAAAGAAAACTTGCCTAAAATGGATGGCATATGCTGGATAAAATGTTTGGGTAGAGGAACAATACTCCAAACCACTGACTCAACAGCAATATACGTTATACCGATGCAAGTTGTATATGAAGAAGCCTTTTAGGGCTTTATTTTTTTGTATAAAAGGAGGAAAACATAATGTCAAAAGTAGAACAATTAGTAAAGAGAAGTAGAAAAGTCGCATTTATGGATGTTTCTACAACATCTATTGCAAATTTCTTAAGAATGACAAAATTTACTGAAATATCAAAATCTAAAAACCCTACTGAATACTCAAGAAGCTATGTAGATGAGGACGGAGAGGTTACAGACGTAACAGGCTATAGCGAAGAGATTTCATATAACTTTGATTTACACGTAGGCAACTTAGTTCACGAAAAACTAGTTGATATAACAGACAATGAAAAAACTGGAGCAGATGCTTTAGTTAAAATACTACAAGTAGATTTTACAAAACCAAAGGGAAGTGGATATGAAGCACGTTTAAGAACATATTCTGTAGTACCTGACAGTGAGGGAGATTCTACAGATGCTTATACATATTCTGGAGCATTTAGAAAAAACAGCAATATGACAATAGGTGTCGCAACAATGAATGCTGATAATACAAAAGCTACATTTACTGCAGAGCAAGAAGTTGCTGAATATCCAGTTACATTTGTAGTAAAAAATAGCACTGATGATACACCAGTAGAAGGTGCTAAAATAACTGTAGATGGTGTATCTTACTTAACAGATGCAACAGGTATTGCAGTAGTATTGTTAGATGCTGAAACTTATAGTAATATAACTGTAGAGAAAACAGGATATACAACACAAAGTGATGTTTCTGTTACAGTTACAAACAAGGCTGTATTAAAAGAAGTTGAATTAGTAGAGGCTTAGAAAGCTTAAAAAAGTAGTTGATTTTTTCAAAATAATTTAGTATAATATAGTTACAGAAATTGAACGAAACAAATTCATAGCTATAAATTTCTGTAATTTAACTTTATTAATGTCCAAGTAATGGATACAAAAAAAGACTAGAGGCACAAACTCTAGTCTTTTACTATGTATTAATCAAACATCTTTAAAATAAGATAAATTAAAATTAATACAACTAACTTTATTAAGGTATCCAAGTAAACTCACCTCCTTCCAGAGGGTGGACACAGAAGCATTATACTATAATTTAATATAATAATCAACTAAGAAATTGAATTAGTAGAGGCTTAATGCCTCTGCTTTATTTTATGGGAGGGAAAAATGAAGTTAGAAGATATAGAAGTAAATTTTAGTTTTACTGATGCAGATGATGTAGAAAGATTTGAAAATGCTGCTAAAAAAGTATATGAAGAAGCAGAAAAAAATAAGAAAAAAGAAATGAATGCATCAGAAATAATAAGAGAAGAATGTAATATAATAGAGGAGTTTTTTAATAGTGTTTTTGGAGAAGGAATTTCCAACAAATTATTTAATGAAAAGAAAGATATAGTAGAACACATAAAACTGTTTGAAGATATAGTAAAAGCTAAAGTCGAAGCAACTAAAGATATTCAAAATATATACGACAATATAGAAAATTCAGATAGGTATAAACCAAATAGAGAAACAAGAAGATACAATAATTATAAAGGTAGAAAATAATGTATTATAATTTAATATTAGATAAACTTCCAAATTTTACACCAAACGGATTTAAAATAAGGACAGATTTTAGAGAAAGTATTAAGTTCGAATTGCTAATGCAAGATGAAAAAATTAACGAAACTGATAAAGTAAAATTAGCTTTAAATTTGTATTTTTATGATATAGATATAAAAAATACAGAACAATTGAAAAAAGCTATCAACGATATGTTGTGGTTTTATAAATGTGGAAAGGAAGAACAAGAAGAAAAGACTAGTCAAAAAGCATCAGGAGGATATACAAAACGAATTTATAGCTATGAGTTCGATGCAGAATATATTTTTTCTGCGTTTATGGAACAATATAAAATTGATTTAAATAAAGAGCACTTGCATTGGTGGAAATTTAAGTCTTTATTTAACAGCTTAAACGAAGAGGTACTCTTTTCTAAAATTATGAGTTACAGAGCTATTGATTTAAGTAAAATTAAAGATAAAGATATGAAAAAATATTATAAGAAAATGAAAAAAATATATGCTTTACCAGATTTACGCAGTGAAGAAGAAAAAGAAAATGATTTTGCAGAAGCTTTTTCGTAAAAAATAACAAAAAAGTTGAAAAGAAACCAATTTTGTAATATACTGTCTTTAATGGGGGGATATTATGAAAATTGGAGTTAGAAAACCTAATATAAAAAATAGTATAAAAGCGAGAACAACAGGAAAAGCAAAAAGACTAATAAAAAAATCAGTTAATCCACTATATGGTAAGAAAGGAATGGGATTCGTAAACAATCCTAAAAAAGCAGTTTACAATAAAATTTATCATAAAACTACATTTAGTGCCACAAGTGTATTTAAAAAGTCTAATAATTTATTGTATATCATTTTTATTGCATTGCCATTATTTTTAATTATTGGAATGTTGCAAATTTTATATTACTGTTGTAAATATTTTTTCTTGGGGGGTAAATGGATAGTTCAAAAAATAATAAATCTAATAAAAAAGAATAAGGAAGAAGAAAAGAAACAATGAAAAAATGGTTTTTATGTCCTTATTGCAGAAAAAAAATAATAAAATATGATAAAGACGCTTATTCAAAAGGCGTCTTTTTATTGTGTAAAAAATGTGGAAAAGAAATAGAAATCAAAATCAATAAGGAAAATAATTAAGTCTTTAAATTGAGCCTATGAGCCTGACTAGAAAGGAAAAAGTTATGGCAGATGGCTCAGTTACAATTAAATTTAACGGAGATACAAAAGATTTAGAAAATGATATAAATGGAATTGGTAACAAAGTTAAGAGTGGATTTAGCAAGATAGGAAGCATTGCATCAACTGCTTTAAAGGGTGCTACGGTTGCAATAGGAGCAGCTTCAACAGCTTTAGTAGGACTTGGAACTGCATCGGTTAGTTCATATGCAGATTTAGAGCAAAATGTCGGTGGAATTGAGACGCTTTTTAAAGACAGTGCAGACAAAGTAATAAAAAATGCAGAAAATGCTTATAAAACAGCAGGAATGAGTGCAAACGATTATATGTCTACTGTAACAAGCTTTAGTGCTAGCTTATTACAGAGTCTAGGTGGAGACACAGAGGCAGCTGCAAGAAGTGCAGATATGGCAATAGTTGATATGGCAGACAATGCAAACAAAATGGGTACATCTATGGAAAGTATTCAATGGGCATATCAAGGGTTCGCAAAGCAAAACTATACAATGTTAGATAACTTGAAACTTGGATATGGTGGAACGAAAGAAGAAATGGAAAGGTTGTTAGCAGATGCACAGAAATTAACGGGTGTAAAGTATGACATTACTAATTTAAATGATGTATATAATGCTATCCACGTTATACAAGGAGAGCTAGGAATTACCGGCACTACTGCTAAAGAAGCATCAGAGACAATCACAGGAAGTATTTCTTCAATGAAGGCTGCTTTTGATAATTTTTTAAATGGCAGTGGAACAATAGACCAACTAGTACAAACAGGAATAACATCTATTCAAAATATTGTAAATGCTATAGGAAAATTATTACCTAATTTAATTCAAAGTGTTGCATCCGCAACACCACAAATTGTGTCTGGAATAAATCAAATATTTCCACAAATTATAAGTATGATTACCACAAATGCTCCTACAATCTTATCTAGTGTAGGTCAAATATTGATGGCATTGACGCAATCGTTGATGGATTATATGCCAGAGCTTTTACAAATTGCGATGAATCTAATTCAATCATTTATAAACGGACTAATAAGTATGTTGCCTCAGATAATTCAAATGGGTGTGCAAATGATTACGCAACTAATAACAGGTATAGCTCAAATGTTGCCACAACTAATACCTCAAGCAGTACAATGTATAATAACTGTTGTTAATGGATTATTGGATAATATTGACCAACTAATAGATGCTGGAATACAGTTAATAATGGGATTAGCTGATGGCTTAATACAAGCAATACCTCAGTTAATAGAAGCATTGCCAACCATCATACAAAAATTAGTAAATGGAATTATAGAAAATGCACCAAAAATAATAGAGGCTGGTGTTCAATTAGTTTTAAGTTTAGCAACTGGATTGATACAAGCAATACCTCAACTCGTAATGGCAATACCTCAAATTGTTGGGGCAATATTACAAGGATTATGGGAATTGCCAGGCAAAATATGGGAGATATTAGTTAATATTGTTACAAGCTTTTATAATTGGGGACAACAAATTCAACAACAAGCAGTTACAGCTGTAAGTAATTTGATTACCAATGTTATAAATTGGTTTAAAGAACTTCCACGGAAACATATGGAACTGGCTTGTTCAAACTGTTACTAATATCTATAATTGGGGACAGGAAATACAACAAAAAGCTATAGAAGCAGTAAGTGGATTTTTTAATAATGTAATTAACTGGTTTAAAGAATTACCACGGCAACATTTGGAATTGGCTTGTAGAAACAGTAACTAATATCGTTAAATGGGGGCAAGACATACAAAAGAAAGCGATAGAAGCAGTAAGTGGTTTCTTTAATAATGTAATAAATTGGTTCAAGGAATTACCAGGAAACATATGGAATTGGTTAGTGAATACGATAACTAATATTGCAAAATGGGGAATAGAAATGCAAAACAAAGCTAAGACTGCTATGAGCAATATGGTAAATGGAATAATCAATACTATTAAAAACTTGCCAGGTAAAATGCTTGAATTAGGTAAAAATTTAGTGCAAGGTATATGGAATGGTATTAGTAATGCTGCACAATGGATTTGGGATAAAATTAGTGGATTTTGCAGTGGAATTGTTGATAAGATTAAAGGTTTTTTCGGAATAAATTCACCATCAAAACTTATGGCAGATGAAGTGGGAAAATATATGGCTCTAGGTGTTGGAGAAGGATTTGATGATAGTTTAACAGATGTATATAAGGATATGCAATCTACTATAGACTTTGAAACGCAAAGATTATCTGCTAATTTAACAACACAAGCAACTTTAAAAGCAGATAAAAATAATGTAAGAACAATAACAAACGATAACGGCACAGTAATAAACAATACACAAAACTTCTATGAAAAGAACCCAACTCCATACGAAGAGCAAAAACAAGCAAAACAACAATTAAGGAGGCTAGCTTATGGACTATAAATTTAATGCAATATTTAAGAGCAATAATGATGAAATAGAAATGAATAAAAATACAGACATAAAAATAATCGA
>CALXND010000009.1 GCA_944389655.1 uncultured Clostridia bacterium
GTTTCCTAGTGTATCTCTTATAACTATATCATCTATTTTCATTAAAATATGTTTTAAATCTTGTTTAAACTTTATTAGTAATTCGCCTGTTATTATATTTTTATTTTTAACGTTTATATTTGAATTAATTCTTTGCTTTATTCTATATAAAATAACATATTGAATATAATTCAATTCTGTATTAAAGTTTTCAAAAGAAAACTTTAACAACTCTTCTGACTCTTTAAAGATATCAAAATACCATTTTTTATCATAATGTTCATTTTTAGGGTCTGTATCATCCTCCAATTTATTAAACAACTTTAATCTTATTTTCTTTATAATACTATATCCACCATTTAGAACTATAAGTTTAGTAATTATATTTTTATCGCTTTCACTCGGTAAAATATATTTTTTTTGAATTGCCATTTTCATAAAATCAGTCTCTATAATACAACCTTCTTTATTTATCCATATTTTTTGTGGTAGCAATTCTATATTTATATCTTTATTTTTACTTATTTTTTTATAAAGCAGATATTGCTCACTTTCGTATCTAACATTACATATATATATCTTTTTACTTTCTACCTGGGCATTTATGAAATTTTGGAATCTTTTTACAATATTATTGCTAAACATATCTCCTTCATTTATAAAAGTAATATATTTGCTATCCACTTTATTTATTAAATCAAAAAATATATCATTTAGTTTTTCATACTCATAAAAGTCAATACTCCTTTCCAGGCAATATTGTTTAATCTCTTCTGCTTCACCTTTTTTTATTGCTACTAATCCAATTCTAGACTCATCATTATTAATAACATTGTTATATGTTTTAATTACATTTTCTTTATTATTTTCTTTTGCAACTATTACTACTTTTAATATATTATTCTGCATTTTTGTCTCTCCTATAAATTATTTCTCAAAACTCCTTACTGTTCTGTCAATTCCGTCCATTAGCTTCACTTTAGGTTCCCAACCTAGTTCTTCTAACTTACTGTTATCTAATCCTACTCTCTTAAAATTAGTATACGCTCTCTTATTTTCTTGTATCTTATATTTCACATTTAAACCATATTTATTAGCCAATTTTTCTGCCAACTCTTTTATAGTTATTTCTTCTGTTTCATTTGAAATATTATATGATTCGCAATCTTTTCCTTTTGTCATGATATATAAAATTGCACTTATAGCATCTGTTACATAGCAAAATGCACGTTTTGCCATACCATCGCTCTTTAAAACTATGTCCTTATGTTTTACCACATCGTATATCATGTCTGACATTATTCTTCCGTCATTTTCTATCTTCATTCCTGGACCGTATACGTGAGCAATTCTTAAGTTTTTAAATTTAACTCCATATTGTAAATAATAATTTATCAAAATTGCCTCAGCCATTCTTTTACTTTCTGGATAGCACGCTCTTCCTTCAAAACAGTTAAGGCTTCCCATGTCTTCTTCTTTAATAAATTGTATATTATCTGGCATTTTCCCATAAATTTCACGTGTAGAAGTAAAAATAACTTCTGCATCCTTCTGTTTAGCCAGTTCCAATACATTAAATGTTCCATATATATTAGCCTTTATAATTCCTATAGGATTATTTACTATACTATCTGGATTTGCGGAACTTGCCATATGAAAAATATAATCAATTTTTTCATCAATATTTATTTCCTCACATACATCTTGAATTAATGGAACAATATCTTTTCTGTTAAGGTCTTTTAAAAATCTTTTTTCCAATTCATTTTTATTTCTAGAAAGCACAAATATTTTTATGTTCATGTCATATGTATCGTTTAGTAACATAAAAAAATATATAAGATATGTAGCAATCATTCCATTAGCTCCGGTTACTAACACAATCTTATTCCTTAAAATATCTAATTCAAGAGTTTCATTTAAAATGTACTTTAAATCTTCTTGTACCTTATTATTTTTATAATTCATTGTTATCAATTTCCTTTCTAAAGCATTATTTTATATTATCCAAATATTTTTGAATCTTCCTTTGCAGAAAGTAATGCCTTAAACATATAGTAATCGTCTGGTGTCGTTATTTTAATATTTTCACTTTTTCCCATAACCATTGTTAGACTTTTTCCATACATTTTCATTAAAGTACAAGAATCTATTACATTTGTGTTTCCATCTTCCATTGCTTTATTATGTACTGCCCATATATCTTTTAAATAAAAACTCTGCGGGGCTCTTGCAATTTTACTAGATACTCTATCTGTAGCTTCCTTTATGTGATTATCACTATCTAGTAAAACTACTGTTTCTTTACATTCAACACATGTAATTGCAGAACCATTTTCTTTAACACACTCTATATTATTGTCAATTAATTCTTCATCAATTAATGGTCTTACCCCATCATGTATAAGTACAATATCATCATCTGACTCAGAAATTGCCTTTGCAGCCTTAAGTCCGTTATATATTGAGCCTTGTCCAGTTTCTCCTCCTTCTACAATAGCTTTAACTTTAGTAATACCAAATTTATTAACTAGTTCTTGGCAGTATTCAATTTTGTCTTTTAAGCATGCTACAACTATGGCATCTATATTTCTATCATTTTGAAATTTTTCTAAAGTGTAAATTATAATTGGTTTTCCATAAACCTCTAAAAACTGTTTTGGTATTCCGTTTGTTCTCATTCTTTTGCCTACTCCGCCTGCAAATATAACTGCTATGTTCATTTATTATTCCACCTTTCTCAAGTTTAATAATCAATCCCCAAATGACATAAACTTAAAAATTTATTTTATTACTTCTTCTAATACTCTTTTACTTGCATTTCCATCGTCTAGATAGTTATATTTTTTATTAAATTCTTTATATTTTTCATCATATTTGAATTCTTTATCTATTCTATCTATTTCTTTTTCCAAATCGTCTTGATTTTCTGTAATCTTGCCTGGCAGTTCATCCAAATTTATATAAAAGCCATTTGATTCATCTCTATAATGTTCTAAATCGTACATATAGAAAATCATCGGTCTTTTTAAATTAGCATAATCAAAAAATACACTTGAGTAATCTGTTATTAGCAAATCTGTTATAATATATAATTCGTTTATATCGTCAATTTTTGAAACATCATATACAAATCCTTTGTATTTTTCAAAATCAAATACATTGGCTATAAAATAATGAGGTCTGAATAAAATTATAAATCTATCGCCAAATTTTTCTTTAAAGTGTTCAAAATTTATCTCCTCTTTATATGTATATCCAACCCCCGTTTCGTGTTGGTTTGATCTATATGTTGGTGCATAGAGAATTATTTTTCTCTTTTCATTTTCTATTCCCAATTTCTTTTTTATTTTTAGTATATCATCTTCATTATAGTTAAATAAAAAGTCGTTTCTAGGATATCCCTTTTCAATTATTATATTTTCTTTTCCTATTTCTTTTAAATTCCATGCTGAAATAAATTTTTCACTTGCAAATTTTGATGGAGAAATGAAATACGAAAATTTACTTGCCTCTACTTTATATCTTTTTTTCATGCCTCGCATCGTATTCATTACATTATCAAAGTGAATTAGGTCGCAACCGAGCCTTTTAAGCGGAGTTCCATGCCAGCATTGAACAAATACTTGCGTTTTTTTAGGATACAGGTAATCAGGAATTTTGTAGTTAAAGAACCAATATTTTGCTTTTGCTAAACATTTTTCATATTCTTTTGAGTTTAATTTCACTATTTTAGTATTTTTATTCTTTTTTAATTCTATATATGGTTCTGTATCTTTAAATGCCCAAATTAATTCATGATCTTTATATTTCTCATTGTCTTTCATGTATTCATATATAGCTTTTGGACTACATGAATATGATTTTCCATTAAAAGCACAAAAAATTACAGTCTTATCAGAAGGCTTAATTCCTATCGTATCTATTTTATATTTTATTCCTTTTAAGATATTTACTGTTTTTCTTACAAATGCTCTAAAAATTGTACTTTTCTCTGATAATTTTAGTACGATTTTTTTTATTTTTTTCATTTATTTCACCTTTTTTAAAATTTTATCTTTTTGTAGATATTCAATTAATCTTTCAGTATTTTTATTATCATGAAATTCTACTATTTTTCTATACTTTTCCACATTATCTTTACCTTGCTCTTTCAAATATGTATTTTTTATTGCCTTTGTTAAATCTCCTGACTTATAGCATACAGGCCCAAATACGTTATTTTCATTTAGCATTAAATGACCATTATATTGTTTCATACAAAAGTCTTTTTCTTTCCACCAGAATATAACATTTGCTCCTCTATAAAATGCATCATAAGCAATTGAAGAATAATCTGTTATAAGTACTGCTGTATCTCGTAATATCTCATCATAAGATACATTATCTTTTATGTGTTTTTTTAATTTTGTGTTTCTTATATTATTTATAACTAAAGGATGTGGCAGTAAAACTATTTTATTTTTATATTCTTTCGGAATTGAACTTATTATGTCTTGAAGCATTTTATAGTATGGTGCATCTTTTGCATCTACTCTAAGCAAGTTGAATTCCCATGGTCTCCATGTTGGCATTATAACAATTTTGTCTGCGTTTTTATTTCGTATGCTTCTATCAAATTTTGGAAGACCTGTTACATAAAAATCTGTGTCTTTATATTCTCCACCAAGCTCCATAAAATGTTTCTTTTCTTCATCGGATGAAACCACTATTTTTGCATTTCTCGGCATTCCTCCACCTTTTCTAAAAAAGCTTCTACCATCAGCATCTAATGACACCATGTACATTACTCCATGTTGTAAAAATACATAATTAAATTTATTACTATATATTCTTTTAGCTGAGTGTTTATTGGCTGTTCTTAACTCTATGGCATGTCCTGGAGATTCTGTTCCTATAAATGTTTTTGCCGTAAAAAAATATAAATAGTGCTTAAATGTATATTTATATATTAAGTTCTTCTTATATATTTCGGCTAAATTTTTGATTTTTTCATTATCTTTATTTACTATATAATATACATTTTTATATCCCAAGTCCATTAATTTTTCATATAGAACTGATGCACTTTCTTCATACCTAATTGAATTTTTTTCGTACATTATAATTTTTCTCTTTGGTAAAATTTTAGAAAGGTAAAATGCAAAATTTATTTTTAGTTGTTCTTTCTTATTATCTGTTCCATTTATGTTTCTTACTGTAATAATTAATCTATTTTTTGCACTTTGCCTTATATAAATTGATGTGTTTTTATCTTTTAAAATTTTTACTTTGCTTGATAAAAATTTGTTTTCATTACTGAAAACATTATATCTTAATGATCTTTTTAATACTATTTTGCCATCTTTTTTATAAATAAAAAATGGCTTGTTATGTATGTTTTCGGTAATTATTTTTTCTATTGGAATTCTAACTATATAGTAATTAGAAAGTATGGCTAAACCTCTAATATTTTTTATTCTTCTAAATGGAAATTTAACATCAAATTCGTCTTCATTAATAAGTAATTTTAGTTTGTTTCTATCTATATTATCTTTTCTATCCCTAATTGATAAAAATCCTCTTAGGATAATTTCTTTATCCGTTATTGTTGTTTTCATTCTTATGTTTATTAGATTTACTTTCAAAACTGGTCATCCTTTTTTCTTATTTTTTTCAAATTTTATAACATTTTATCCATTTTTTCAACATTTTTAGTCATTTTTATGCTTCGTAATATTTATCAGGTTAAGCAAAATTTCAAATTCCTGCTTATTTTTCTTTACAATAACTTGAAGTATTATACTAGTAACTGTTAAAAGAAGCGATATTACTAATAAAATACATGCTACTATTAATGATGGAAATCTAGGCACTAGACCTGTATTCATGTATTCCACAAAAACTGGTATTGCTAAAACTGCAGCTATAATAAATACCAATAACGATATTAAATTAAAAAATAGACCTGGCTTGTACTCTTTAAATAATGTTGCAATTGTTTTTATGACTTTTACTCCATCTTTATAGGTATTTAATTTCGATACGCTTCCTTCTGGTCTATCCCTATACTGCACAGGAATTTCCTTTAAAGTAAAATTTTTATCTATTGCATGTATTGTCATTTCTGTTTCTATTTCAAAACCTTTTGACAGTACTGGATAGCTTTTAGCAAAACTATAGCTAAAAGCTCTATACCCAGTCATTATGTCATTTATTTTGCTTCTAAAAATTGTATTTATAGACCATCTTACAATTCTATTTCCAAAATTGTGAAATCTTCTTTTATTTTCTGTAAAGTATGTTGATGAAAGCCTATCTCCAATTACCATATCTACATTTTCGTTTAATACATAGTCACACATTTTTCTGGCATCTTCTGCTGGATATGTGTCATCACCATCTATCATTAGGTAACAATCTGCTTCTATGTCACGAAACATGCTTCTTATTACATTTCCTTTTCCTTGCTTTGTCTCATACTTTACAATTGCTCCTGCTGCTTTTGCTATTTCGTCTGTACCATCTGTAGAGTTATTGTCATACACATATATATCTGCTTCTGGCAAAGCTTCTTTGTAGTCTTTTACTACTTTTTCTATTGTTTTACTTTCATTATAACATGGTATAAGTACTGCTATTTTACTTTTCATTTTTTTCACAAATTCCTTTCGTATTAATTTTTGTTTGCTTAAGTATGTCTATAAATATTGCTATTGTTAATGTGTTCGCAAATATAAATGATATTGAATACCTATAAGCAGCATTTACTGGTGATAATAAACATACAAGTATTATTGATACCGCTGGCAATAAATATATAATATACTTAAATCTTTTTGAATATATTAAATATACAAATATAATCATTATTAGCCATACATTAAGTGCAATGTTCATTGTCCATGATATTCCAGGTAGCTTTGTTATTATTGTTGCTACTCCCTTTATAAAATGTCTTATAGATTGCAAACTATCTATATATCCATAGTCAAAGCCTTCTATCTCGTTTATATCTTCTATACTATTTACCATATAATAATTGTACTGCCTTAAATTCGACTCTGGATAAAAATATCCATAAACATTATTCATTGTAGCTTGTATATATGTTGTTGGATGTTTTATAAACTGACCAAACCATACTTTAAAATAATTTACTAAATCTTCTGATGTTGCATCTTTATTAAAGTCTCTTTTTACTGGGTCTGATAAAAGAGGATCATATCTTTCTGCTAACGTATCATATTTTAGTACTTTATCTATAGCTTGTTTTTCTTCTGTTGTTACATCCTTTTCATGTTCTTTTACATATCTTGCTGTTTGCTGAAATGGTACTGATAACATTTCTCTTATTCCTGAATTTGGAATTTTAAATGCTGGTAATATTACTGCCATTATTAATTGATATATTATTAATATTGTTGCTGAACTTATTAATATTTGCTTTCTGTTTAATTTATCTATTATCGCTAAAAATGGTAATGATAATATAACTGCATATATTCCATTATTTCTAAATAGACTCACAAATAAGCCTAAAATTATTATGCTAGCACACTTTTTTAAAGTTATTTTTTCTTTGTTTGCATTTCTTATTAGTTTATATAGTTTTATAATAAATAATATCATTAAGCTTGCAAAAATAATGTCTTTATTAACTTGTACTGAGCATACACCAATGGTAGGTGAAAGTGCAAATATTATAAGTGATATTATTTTTAGAAAGTTTGGTATTTTAAGTGTTTTCATAAAATTTATAATACTTGCAAAGGCTATACCTAGCATTACATATTGTATAAGTGTAAAAATAAATATTCCAAAATTAACATTTCCTATCTCCATTCCCAATTTTGCGCATAATCCGATTCCAATTGTATGTAGTACTGGATGATGATTTGTAATTTTTACATTTTCGTCTATTAGTTTAGTTGAATTAGATGCGCTCCATTCTGGTATATCATAACCTAGAAATTGCTTTACCTGATTTGCTTGGTCTGCCCCCAGTATTCCTGGATAATACGCAACTAGATATGGTAGCCAACATATTAGTATAATGATAAGTGGCATGATAAAAGAATGTTTTACAAAAACAAAATTATATATTTTACTTGTACTTTCTTTTATTTCTGCCATCTGTATTTTTGGAATTAATATATCAAATAAATAATTTATTATTGCTCTAAACAATACATAATATCCTATAAATACAATAAATGCCTTAAACAACTGAAATGTATTTGCAAATATCATATCCCAGCTATTTATTTTATAAAAGCTATATCCAAACACCATAAAGAAAGAAAATAAAAGAGATAAAATAATCTTAAATATTTTCTTTCCTTCTTTTTGAATATCATTTCTAAACAATGCCTTTTTAAAAAACATCGTTAATAATGAAAATATTAATAAACTTTTAAATATATCTTTTTCTATCGAATAATCTAATTTAAAAAGTAGTTTTACAAAGTGATTGGTCTTAGCTGTAATCTCACTTACATCACTATTTTTTACTATATCTAATTTTATGCTAAGTGCAATTGTTACAAATAATGCCAGTAGCACAATAATAATCTTTTGTGCCTTTTTATTTTTTAGTCTTTCTAACATTGTATTCTCCTTTATTTTCTTATTGTGTAATTTTAAGTATTTATTGTATATTCACTTCTTAACTCTATAAATATTATACATGCCCCCGCTTTGCTTAGGACTCTTCTATGCTAAATAGCCTTTTTTATGTATTCTACTATTCTTTCGCAATTCTTTGTATCAGCTGTTTGTACGTATTTTTCTTTAAAATGTTTTAATTCTTCATAGTTATATGTATTACTAGCAATAATGTCTATAATGTCATTTATATTCGTTTTTGTATTATTTTTCATTTCTTCTTCTAGATTAATATTTAAGCCTCTGGTATTTCCGTATTCCTCTAAATCATACAAATAAAAGAATAGCGGTTTATCTAGTGTAGCTGCTTCAAATGCCACAGCCGAATAATCTGTAATTACGTAATCTGCAAGTTTTATTAAATCTTCTGTAGATGCCTCCACCTTATATTTTAACTCTACTGGCGTTTTGTCTAAAGGATGTAACTGTAATATTAAATTATATTTTTCCTCATCTACTGCATCAATTATTTTTTGTACATCTACCGATTTTTCTTTTCTAAATGTTGGAACATACAATATATTCTTTTTTCCTTTTAACTTTGGGGTTTCTTTTATTATTTCTTCTACCTTTTTATTTATTTCTTCACCTAATAAATAATCTATCCTTGGCATTCCTAAAACTTGAACTTTATCTAAATCTGTATTAAAAGCTTCAGAATATATTCTTTTGGTTGCTTCACTTGTACATGTAATGCAAGTATAATTAGCATGCATCTTCATTATTTTTGCAACTCTACTATTGCTACCTTCTGCTTTATCTAGCACTTGATAACCAAATTTCTTAATCGCTCCCATTGCGTGCCATATTTGTATTATTTCTATATTTTTTTTGTGGTTTAGTGCACTTATTGCAATATTATAGCCATCTATTATACACACTTTTGATGTAGCAATATGGTACATACATTTTACTATATAAAAACAATATTTAATTTTGCCCAATATTCCGTTAGGAATTTTTTTACAGAGTATTTTTATTTCTAGTAGTTCATTTGAATTATTTAAACTCTGTTTTATTTCTTCTTTTAGTAATATAAAATCAAGGTTTATATCATCTGACTGCCTACTAAGCATTGTAACTTTGTTTTGCTGTTTAGTACATAACTTTATAAAAAAATAAATTATTCTCATTGCAGTCCTTGCCAGATATAAAACAATCGATAAAATAGCGTTTTTTATTGTTCTCACATCTCTTTCTTGGTAAATTGGGGTCTGTCCCCAATTTATCACTCCTTTATTTCTCCTCTTTTTTTATACCAGTCAATTGTATCTTTTATGGTTTCTTCTATATTTCTTACACTATACCCTAATTCTTTTTTTGCCTTTTCTATTGAAAAATTGTGATTTGTTCCTGTTGTATATACAGCACATGATGTAAATAGTGGTTTTTCGTGAACAATCTTGTAAAATACTTCTGAAAATATTCCTGTTATATATGCAAACCATCTTGCTATTACAAATTTCGGTGCTTTTTTTCCTGTTAATTTTTCTATTATTACCATTAAGTCTTGTATACTTATGCTATGTCCTGCTAGAATATAGCATTCGCCTGGTCTTCCTTTTTCTGCTGCTAGTATTATTCCATTTGAAACGTCTCTAACGTCTACAAAGTTATATCCACCTTTTAATGTTGCTTTCATGCTTCCGTTTGCACAGTCTATAATAAGTTGTCCCATATTTGATTTTATATATTCATATGGGCCAATAACCCCTGATGGCTGTGTGATGATAACCTCTAAATCATCTGAGTTTGAATTTAGTATGTAGTTTGTAGCTTCTGCTTTAGATTTAGCATATGTTCCTTTTACAAGTTTTGGGCTAAATTCTTTTGTTTCGGTTATTACTCCTTCTTTTTCTGGTATTGCATGTACACTACTTGTATATACTAGTCTTTTTACATGTGCCATCTTGCAAGCTGCCACAACGTTTTTGCTTCCATTTACATTTACTTCATGAACTTTTTTCTTGTTGCCACTACCTATTTCGATTATTCCAGCTAAGTGAAATACCATGTCTGCACCTTCAAAGGCTTTTACAAGAGTTTCTATTTGCCTTACATCTCCATATACAATTTTTGTATCTAGTCCTTTTAAAATTTCTCCATCTTTTTCATTTAAAGCAAGTGAGGTTACTTCATAACCTTTTTTTATTAAATCTCGCACTAAAACATTCCCTATATGTCCTGTTGCTCCCGTTACTACTACTCTCATCTATATCCTTCCTTTTTATATTACTAAAAGACATTAGTATTTAATATCGAATTTGTATTTTTGTTAAATATATCCGTAATTTCTAAATACTTTTATCTTTTTCGTCTTTGTATTTGATATGACACACTTTCTAATATTGCATCTGGTAATATTTTTGAGAATATACGCACACTTTTATTTAATATTCCTGGTATAATAATTAACTTTCCTTTTAATGCTTTATCTATTCCATATTTTGCCACTTTCTCACTTTGCATACTTGGTGCTTTAAACACAACGTTTGCTACATTGTTAAAGTTTGTGTCTACTGGTCCAGGGCATAGTATGCTTATTTTTACATTGGATTTTTTCTTCTTTAGTTCTTTGTTTATTGCTCTGCTTAATTTTATTACATATGATTTTGATGCATAGTACGCAGCCATTAATGGTCCTGGTTCCATTCCCGCAATTGATGCCACATTTAATATGTGCCCTTTATTTCTTCTTTCCATATCTTTTAAAAATAGTTTTGTTAAAATGTGCACTGCTGTAATGTTTGTATTTATTAAGTCTACTTCTGTTTGTAAATCTGTTTCTGTAAATTCTCCAAATGTTCCAAATCCAGCATTATTTACCAATAAATCTATTTTATATTGTTTTGTATTTTCGTGTAGTTGCACACATTCCTCTACTTTGCTTAAATCTGCATCAATTATTACTATTTTTTGCTTTTTCTTCTTTTTATCTGCATTATTTTCATTTGAATTATTTTTGTTTTCTCTATTTGCAGATATACTATGTTTATGCATAGTACCCTCTAGTTCGTGTTTTAAATCTAGCATTTTAGCTTCGTTACGCGCTACAAGAACTAGGTCGTAGCCTAATGAATATAAATATCTAGCCATATCTCTGCCTATACCAGATGATGCACCTGTTACTAATGCCCACATTTATTCTTACCTCCATGCTATATATTATTGTCATTTTTTCAAGTATTAAACTTATTTATAGATAATAAATTAAATTTATACTTTTATTAGCTCATATTCCGATGTGCCTAGACCTATTTCTTCTCCATGTTCAATTTGACTTTCCCAATGTGTTTCTGGATGATTTATATGGAAGTTATCTCTTTCTTTTATATTCTTTTCGATTTGCTCTCCTAAGTGACTATTTGTAAATGGAGTTTGAGCATTTACTAAATCTGCACATGCTTTATCTAATGCCACCATATCAAATGAAGCAAGCATTCCTATATTTGGTACTATTGGCGCATCATTTTCTGCATGGCAATCACAGTTTGGAGATACATCGCATATTAGACTTATGTGAAATTGTGGTCTGCCTTTTACCACTGCTAGTGCATATTCTGCCATTTTTTTATTTAATACATCTACTGCTTCATCATTTGGTGATTCTATTGCATCGAAATTGCATATTCCTATACATCTACCACAGCCCACACATTTACTATGATCTATATGTGCCTTTCCTTCTTCATCATAAGAAATTGCTCCATGTGCACATATTTTTATACATTGTCTACATTTTCTGCATTTTTCTTGTACTACATGTGGTTTGCCTGCACTATGCATTTCCATCTTTCCTGCTCTAGAACCACAGCCCATTCCTATGTTCTTTATTGCTCCACCAAATCCTGTTTGCTCATGCCCTTTAAAATGACTTAGTGAAATAATTATGTCTGCATCCATTATTGCTCTACCGATTTTTGCAGTTTTAATATATTCTTGGTCTATTTCTACATATGCTTCATCTGTACCCTTTAGCCCGTCTGCAATAATTACATTACATCCTGTAGAAAATGGTGTAAAACCATTTAAATAAGCACTATCTATATGTTCTAATGCATTTTTTCTTCCACCTACATATAGTGTGTTGCAATCTGTTAAAAATGGCTTACCTCCAAGTTCTTTTACAACATCTGCAACTACTTTTGCATAATTTGGTCTTAAATATGCCAAATTTCCAGGCTCTCCAAAATGAAGTTTTATTGCAACATATTTATTTTCAAAGTTTATTTTTTCTATGCCTGCCTTTTTTATTAATCTTTCTAATTTTTGTAATAAATTATATCCTGGTCTAGCTCTAAAGTCTGTAAAATATACTTTTGATTTTTCCATTTTTACCACTTCTTTCTTTTAAATCTTTAGAAAATATATCATATTTTGACATATTTATCAATGTTTTTATCCATAAAATACGCGGAAATTTATTTCTTGTATTTTTTTGTAACATATTGTATAATATTGTAGAAAAATATTTTTTAAGGTGAATAAATGAAGATTTTAATAGTTATAGATCAATTTGACAATTCTAACAATGGTACAACAATTTCTGCTAGACGATTTGCAAGAGGATTGCAAGATGCAGGTAACGAAGTTTATGTAGTAAGCACTGGTGAAAAAGAAGATGAATATAAATTTAATTTAAAAGAACTTCCTCTTCCGCCTGGTATTTCACATTTAATAAAATCTCAGGGAATGAGTTTTGCAATACCTAATACAGAGATTTTAGAAAAGGCAATTTCTAGTGTAGATATTGTTCATTTTTATATGCCTTTTTTTATATCTAAAGTTGGACTTAAAATATGTGAAAAATTACACATTCCTCATACTACTGCATTTCATGTTCAACCAGAAAATATTACATATTCTATTGGTCTTGGTACAAACACACGTATAAATGACTTAATATATACACATTATAGAGACTCATTTTTTAATAGGTTTTCTCATATACATTGTCCTAGTGAGTTTATTGCTAACGAACTTAAAGCTCATGGTTATACAGCCACATTGCATGTTATATCAAATGGTGTAGATGATGATTTCAAATACTATAAAAAAGAAAAGCTACCTGAATTTAAAGATAAATTTGTTATAACTATGATAGGAAGATATTCTAATGAGAAAAGGCAAGATGTCTTAATAGATGCTGTTCTTAAATCTAAATATACTGACAAAATTCAACTTGTTTTAGCTGGCAAAGGGCCAAAGGAGACTAAATATAAAAAGTTAGGCAATGCCCTTAAAAATAAACCTGTAATGAAATTTTATAGCAAAGATGAACTTATTTCGCTTTTGAAATCAACTGATTTATATGTACATAGTGCAGATGCTGAAATTGAAGCGATTTCATGTATCGAGGCTTTTGCTTGTGGTAATGTGCCTATTATTGCTAATAGCAAGAATTCTGCGACAAAGCAATTTGCTTTAGTAAAAGAAAGTTTATTTGAAGCAGGAAACAGCGATGATTTAGCAAATAAAATTGATTTCTGGATTGAAAATGAATCTTACCGCAAAGAAATGGAACTAAAATATTCTCAAAATGCAGAAAAGTATAGATTAAAGAATAGTATTATAAAAATGGAGGAGATGTTTAAAGATGCAATTAGAGAATATAAATAAAGATAATGAAGAAAATATTCCTGAGGATTCTCATGTTCTACATTTTTGGGAGCCTTGTAAATTTGAAATAGACAAAAATTTTAATTTTGTTAATGATAATTTTTTGTTTAATATTTTTTCTAATATTTTATATGTAATTGCTTATCCTTTATTACTTATAATAAATAAATTCTTTTTTGGGTTTAAAGTGGTTGGAAAAGAAAACTTAGAAAATATAAATACTGGAAAGGTGACTGTTTCTAATCATGTTCACCCAATGGATTGCACAATGGTAGGACTTGCGAATTGTCCTCAAAAGACTTTTTTTACTTCGCTTGAAACAAATTTTAAAATTCCTATTGTTAGAAAAATTATTAAACTTTTGAATACAGTACCCATACCTCAGAATATTAAATATACCAAAAACTTTATGGATTCAATAGATAACCTATTAAAAAATGGTAAGACTGTACATTTTTATCCAGAAGGCTCTTTATGGCCACATTATGATAAAATTAGACATTTTAAGAATGGAGCTTTTGATTTTGCTGTTAGAAATAATGTACCTGTTGTACCAATGGTTATTAAATTTAATAAAGGGAAACGCATAAATAATTTAATTAAGACTAGAAATAATATTACATTAGTTATTCAAAAACCAATTTATCCAAATAAATTACTTAATAAAAAGGAGGCAATTTTAGATTTAAAAGAACAAGTACATAATTCAATGTGTAGCCTGTTAAAATATTAAGCGTGTCTAAAAAAGACACGCTTATTTACACATATTTTTTACTTCTTGCACTCTCTCCTTGATTTGTTCAATTTGAATTGGATTATGGATTTCAACACCAGTTAATATACTTATTTTTCCAACATAATCCACTCCTTCTACAGTAAGTTCATTATGTCCTGGTATTACTAATGAACCACGATTACATTCTAATGAAGTCCAGTAATTGTCATTCCAATTAATCAAAACAAATGATGTTATATTCTCTCCAAATTCAATAAATACATAATCATTTGCAATGTATCCTTCTGCAATACCTTCTTTCGGAATTAAAATGATGTTTCCATTTCCCCTATATGTGCATTTTTCATTTAAATCAAATAACCGTATTACTAGTCTAAAATATCTGTCTTCCATGTTATCCCTCCTTGCTAATTAGCTAAATCGGTTTTTTAAAAGGTGATAATATAATTTTATCATCTTTTTTGAATTTTAACAATATTTTATTCTATATCAATGTATTTTTTTCTTCTTTTTCTTCTTTCTTTGCTTTTGGCAATGTAAGTTTTAATGTTCCGTTTTTAAAACTTGCCTTAATGTCATCTTCCTTAATATTATCACCTACATAAAAACTTTTTGAAATACTTCCCTAATATCTATTCACTTTAAAATAATATTATTTTTCCGTTATTCTTAAGCCATTTATTTATATCATCATAATTTGGTTTATACTTTCTTACTAAATCATAAAAATTTTTACTATGATTTGGATAAACTATATGGCATAATTCATGTACTATTATTCCATCAATCATATCATCTGGAAGCATTATAAGTCTAGATGAAAAATGTAATGTCTTTTTACTTGGGATGCAACTTCCAAATTTAGAAGTTGCGTCATTTACTTTAAACATTTTATAGTTTATATTACTTACTCTACTCCAATATGGTACTCTTTCTTTTAATAATATTTCTGTATGATTTTTTAATAATTTTTTCATTGCTCTATCTATGTTTTCTTTTTTTATTTCATCACTTATTCCAATTGGATATTCTATATTGATTACTTTATTTTCCCTATCTAGCTGTAAATTGATTACTTTATCTTTTATTTTTTTTGCATTAATAATATATGTTTGCCCTCTTAATAAAAAAGTATCACCTGTGTTCCAATACTTTATAATCGACCCCTGTTCCTTTATTTTTATATACTGATTATATAGTTTTAATTCATTTTCTTCTATAAACTCTATAACTTGATTTTTGCTTACATATTTAGGTTTACTAACATATAATACATCTGCTTTAAAGTACATTTTTAAGTGTCTAGATGTTTTATAACTTCGTATTACTATTGGTATTTTTATATTTTTAATTTTTATGTAATCATTCATACTTATCTCCATGTAATTAGTTTATATTTTTGAGAATAAATATTTTATGCCAATTAAGCTTTCTTCAATTTTGCTATGAAGAAGCCTTCTGTTTCTTTCGATGGCAATATCCTTAGAGCCTTTTGTATCACTTTATTCTCTGATGATACCCCTACACTATTTTTAATTTTCAAATCTATATCTAATAATTTCACATTTAGCTCATCTATTGCCCACTCTAGAATATTTTCATTCTCTTCTTTATTCAAAGTACATGTTGAATATACTATTATTCCCTGAGGTTTTGCTGCTTGATATGCACTTTTTAATAACTTTTTTTGTAGTTTTGCAAGCTCTTGCACAGTTTTTTCTGACCAGCTTCTATATGTTTTGGCATCATTTGCAAGAAATCTGCCTTCTCCACTACATGGAGCATCTAACAATACTTTATCAAAATATCCTTCATATTTTTTGCCTATTGTTTCTCCTCTACCATTATTTATTTCTACAATTTTTGCGCCTTGTTTCTCTATATTAAATTTCAATCTCTCACATCTTAAAGCATCTAATTCATTTGCTAAAATGTATCCCTTATTTTCCATAATAGCCGCCATCTGTGTTGTTTTACTCCCTGGTGCAGCTGTTAAATCTAATATTTTTTCACTCTTTACTGGCTTTAATACAAGTGGTGGTACCATGCTTGATAAACTTTGAAGATATATTTTCCCTTGCTCATAAATTTCTAGTTTTTGCAATTGTTTTTCATTTGCGTTTTTTATTACTAATGCTTCACTAAACCATGGAACTCTATCAAACTTTATAGCATTTTCTTTTAGGGTATTCATTACTTCATAGATATTGCTTTTTATTGTGTTTACTCTTATGGTAGTATTTCTTTCCCCATTCATTCCAAAAAGTATTTTATCTACTGTAAGTGGCGAGTACATTTCGTATAGCTTTTCTACAAATTTTATTGGCAACTTTCTTTTAACTTCTAATACACTTAGCATTTTTTCTCCTTTTCTATTACTTCATACCTTAGAGCTTTTTTCCTAACAATTTAAGGTTACATGCATATGTGTCAATAATATTTCTTAATTTATACATATGAATTTTCTACTTTTATTACTGCATGATATTTTGGGTCTTTATTATGTATTTGGTTTTGCAATTCTGATATTATTTTTTCTAAATTTGCATTTTCTTCTGGTGGAATTACTAAATCGAAAATTAAATTTATTCTTTCTCCACCATCTGTCATCCTAAAGTCGTGAATTGAAAATTTATCGTTTTTTTCCTTTACAATATCTTCTACCATTTTTCTCATAGTATTTATTTCTTCATTATCAACAACTATTGGATCCATGTGAACTGTTGTAATACAACCAAATTTATCGTATATATCTTGCTCCATTTGATCTATTATATCATGTGCTCTACAAATATCTGAATTTGCTGGTACTTCTGCATGGAATGATACTATTTTTCTTCCTGGTCCATAATCGTGAACCATTATGTCATGTATTCCTTGTATTGTATCATATTTTGATGCAAATTCTTCTATTGATTTCACATATTCTGGATCTGGTTTTTGGCCTAGTAAAATATCTATAATTTCCTTTATAGCCTTTAAACCTGTTATTAGAATAAATATTGATACTAATAAACTTACATAGCCATCTATTGATATTCCAGCAAATTTTGCTACTATTGCAGAAATTAAAACTGCTAAAGTTGAAATAGAATCTGATATACTATCATATGCTGTTCCTTTTATTGCTGCTGAATTTATAGTTTTTGCTATCTTTTTGTAGAATACAAATAACCATAGTTTTGCAAGTATTGCTACTACTAATAAAATTATTGTTATGTTGCTTATAGCTGGTAATTCCGGATGTATTATTTTTTCTATAGAGCTTTGTAATAATTCAAATCCTACTAGTAAGATTAATATATCTACAAAAAAAGCTGTTATATATTCCATTCTTCCATGCCCCCATGGATGGTCTGTATCTATCTTTTTTTGTGACATTTTGAACCCAACCATTGTTACTATTGAAGAACCTGCATCTGTTACGTTATTTAATGCATCCGATATTATAGACATTGAACCTGTTATTATTCCCATTACTAGCTTAAACGCTGAAAGTAGTACATTTACTACTATTCCTGTTATGCTAGATAGCATTGCATATTTTCCTCTTACTTCTTGGTTTTCTACATTTTCTTTATCTTTTATAAATAGTTTTATTAATAAGTTTGTCATTTTTCTCCTCCTAAAGTAAAGTTTTTTCAGTTTATTATATTAACAAAATTTAAGCCCTATGTCAAATAGGGCTATTAATTACATTATATTCTCTGCTAATTTATATTCATGATTTTTCATATATTTATTTACAATTATATTAGCAATAGCAAATACTACTCCAACAACTATTATGCCAGTATAAGCAGGTATGTTTTGCAATAAATAATTAAATAAAACTACTGCTCCTACATTTATTAGTGAGAATATCATTGGGAATATTAAATTCATATTCTGTTTTACTACTGCGTATTCAGAACTCCAATGTAGTTTTGGTCTCTTAAGGTCTACTAATGTTTCTAGAAAACTTGTAAAGCTACTCATTATTATAGATACTATAAGTAATAGTATGCAGTCAAGTATAGAGATATTTATTAAGTATACTGCTATTCCTAAAACTACTATTGTAGATATTAGATTCATTACTATATTTGGTATTGTTTTATAAGCATATTGCTTATATAGTGAAACTGGTATATATTTCATAAATACTGCGTTTGGTCCATCACGCGAAATTGCGGTAGCTGAGACATATATTATCATTGAGAAAAATTGTGTTACTGCTAATACTCCATATAATACCAAACTTTTATTGTTTGCAAGCATATTTGTTAATTGCGACATTTCCTGCATGTCTTCACTACTCATTCCAAACCCTACAAGAAATATAATTAGTATTGGAAATAATAATGCTGGTAATACACATTGTACTAAGTATACTGGATTTCTAAATAATATTTTAAATTCTTTTCCAATGTATTGTTTTCCTAAGCCTAACTTTTTGTTACTTATTTTTACTTTGCCACTTCTTCTTCCACTTGTACTATATAAGTTTCCAATTAATCCTTTAAAATAAAGCTTTTGCGCTAAGAATATATATATAACAAATCCTACCGCTGTTATGCCTATTATTTTAGCAAATTGCATAATCATTGTAACTATGTTTCCACTTGTTATTGCATCTATACCAAATCCCAATGTTGGGAAATAACCTTTTATCATATTTACCATGTTGTTTGCACCAGTCATCATCTGCATCATTTGTTCATCTGTAATTGTATTTGCTTCGAGCTTTGTCATTCCTACTGATAGTAATATTATTAGAATTATCACGAGTAATGTAGCAATTAGCTGAAATCTATTTCTATTTTTGGTTATTTTTGAAAAACTCATTATTATCATTATTAAAAGTGATATTAGTATTACAGGCAGTATTGGTAATATTATTAATGTTATTATGCTAGAGATATAAAACATGCTATCGCATTTTAGCATATAGCCATAAATAAGCAGTGGAACTAATCCCACAAAAATATTTACTACTAAATCTACTAACATTATTACATTTGTTCTGGCTAAAATTATTTGATATGGTTTTATTGGTAGTGGCAAAACCGAGTCTGTATCTTTTGTAAAATATAATAGGTTTATTCCAGAGAATATAGTTTGCATTATAGTAACTCCTAAAACTAGAAGCAAAATCATACCTATAAATACTGTTTCTTGGTGAATTTCTTTTAAATTATCTATTAGGCTTACACTAAGAAATCCTATTACTCCTATTAAGTACAAAAGTAATAATCCATACAAAATTAACTTGTTTTTATTACTTTTTGCATTGCTTGTAAACGCATATTTATCTCCCATTTTTTGAATTGAACTTTTTAAAAATATTTTTGTTAATAAAAATGTCATATTGAAACCTCCTTCTATTCTTCTGTTATCTCTAAGAATAACTCTTCTAACGAGGTTTGTTCTTTAAATTTTTCTTTCATTTCTTCAAATGTGCCAACAAATACAAGTTCTCCCTTGTTTATTATTCCAACTCTATCACATAATTTTTCTGCCACTTCCAATATATGTGTGGAGAAAAAAACTGTATTTCCTGCTTTTGCATGGTTTCTCATCATTTCTTTTAAATCGTATGAAGCTTTTGGATCTAGTCCTGTCATTGGCTCATCTAATATCCAGTTTTTAGGGTTTGATAAAAGTGCACCACATATAACTATTTTTTGTCTCATACCATGTGAATAACTTTCTATATTACTGTTTAAGTCTTTATATATTTCAAACTTTTTTGTAAGCTCTTCTATTCTATTTTGTCTTTCTTCTGATGGAACATTATATACCTCTGCTAAAAAGTTTAAGTATTCTATTCCTTTAAGCTTTAAGAATATATCTGGACTATCTGGCACAAATCCAAAGTTTCGCTTTGCTTCTAGTGGCTCTTTTTTTATACTATGCCCATCTACTAAAATATCTCCTTCGTCTGGTTCTAATATTCCTGTTATCATTCTAATTGTTGTAGTTTTTCCAGCTCCATTAGGTCCTAAAAAGCCAAAGATTTCACCATTTTGTATATTTAGGTTTAACCCATTTACAGACTTTTTATCCTTTACATATGATTTAGAAACATTTTTAATTTCTATCATCTTTATTCCCCCTTGACTTTTATGGATAGTTTTTTCATTTTTCGTAAATTTCTTTATACTATCACCTTTTACTGCCAAAGGGGACTGTCCCCAATGGCAGTATGTTGTTATAAATTGTAGCTATTTATTGCAAGAATGTCAATATAAATTTTTAAACTTTATCCAATATATTTTTTATTTGCAAATACCCTATCCATATACTCATCTGGATACATATTATCGAGTATCGCATCCATGTGACTTTGTGCTGGTATATTATTTATTCTTTCTTTTTGCCTAATTGCCGCCATAGAAGATATTGTTATATTAAATAGCATTAAAACTGCTACAGTGCCTGTCATTAATTTTACATTATTGCTTTTTATAAATTCTTCTATTTTGGGTATTAATGGTTCTATATATGATACATATAAAAGACCTGCAAAGCCCCAATATGTACAGTGTATTAATGTAGTTCTTCCATTTATGTTAAATATCCAATTTGAATAGTCCCAAGATATGGTTCCAAATGCTTTTTCTTGTACGTATGAACATAGGTATTCTGTTACTCCACCTAATATCATTGAAGAAATAAATACAATTTTTTTGCTTCTATTTTTCATAAAGTGAAAAAATATATAATACACTAAAATTCCTATTCCATATACTGGTGTAAATGGTCCATATATTAATCCTTGTCTTGATACGAAGTGTCCATTTTGCACAAGTGCTACTACCATTTCTACTACATATCCAATTATACTACCTATCATAAAAATCACAAAGATTTTAATAATTTCATTAAACTTACTTTTTTTCTCCATATTTTTTCACTCCTTAATATATGTGGCTTTTTCTATTATTCCCCATATTTCTACATTTTATTAACTGTACTTTGGTTGTTTTTTATAATAGTTAATATTTTATATTTTGACCGTAAACTTCCTAAATAAAAGAATAGCATACTATTAACTTTTGTACAGTTATTTTATGTTTATTATTTATTACATTTTTGTAAGTTTAATATAACAGTAAATTATTAATTAAATTTTTAATAATTATTAAAATATTATTAAGAACAAAGTGACGAATGCGCAAATGGGGTCTGACCCCATTTGCGCATTTTCCTATTTCATGAGATATTGCCTTATCATCCATACTTTTTTCCCATAGTCCGAAAGGTATTCGTCCATCAATGCAGATGTAGAATATTTTTTTTCATTATCTGCATCTTCTTTTACTTTAGTTGCATTTTCTGCTAAGATACAATAATCTTTTAAAAGTGCCTCAAATATTTTTCTAGAACTTATTTTTTCATTTTGTGCTTCTTTAATTTGTGTTATTTCTAAGTAATCATTCATTGTTCCTAAAGGCTGCCCATCTATTATTAATATATGTTCTGCTACTTCATCTATTTGTTCATTAATATCATCATATAATTCTTCTAGTTTGATATGAATATAAAAAAAGTCTTCTCCTTTTATATTCCAATGGTAATTTTGCAATTTTCTATAGAATACATTTAAATTTGCCAAAAATAAATTCAGATCTTCTGTTATCATATAAATCCCTCTTTCTATTTAAATTTATATTTACAGTATGACCTGAATTTTATTTTTTATTCTATTCTTTCATCATTTTCATTGCCTTTTCGGCTGTTTTATCTTTATCAAATTTATTTACAACAAATATTATTCCTCCAACTATTATAAAAGTTACTAGATATATTAACGCACTAAGTTTCCAATTGCCTTTTACTAAACTATTACCTGCATATGTAGATGATATAACAGATGGTAATCTTGCAAATGTAGATATTAAAATAAATCTAAGTGGCTTTAATGGAAGTAAACCTGCTATATATACTAATAAATCTTTAGGTGTTCCTGGTATTAAGAATAATATCATCATTATCCATTCTATTTTTTTGGGATTTTGAAATAATTTGCTTTTCTCTATTTTTTCTATTCTTTCCTTACTGCAAAAACTGTATACAAATTTTCTTCCCCATTTTTTTACTGAAAAGAATATTAATGTTGTTATTAGGAAAACTGATATTGTAATAAATATTAATCCTCCTAACCCTCCATAACACATTCCTGCTAATATTTCTATAGGTTCTCCTGGTATTATAATTAAGAATATTTGTGCAAATTGTAAACCAAATAATGCTAAATATCCTAATATTCCCATGCTTGCCACATGATTTTTAAATTCTAATTGTCCTTCTGGCGTGCTTAAATTTTTTATTACAGGAAATAAATATATTATTAAACCTATTAAAAGTGCTACTACTAATACCATTAAAACATATTTAAATGCTTTTGCTCTTTTACTCATTTCTGTTATCCCTCACTTAAATATTTGTATTTTAGTTATAGTTTGTCCTAAAATCTTTTCCTATTATCTAGTATAGCACTTTTCCCTATAAAAAACTATTTATTTTTTCTTAATATTAGTGTTTTGTATTACTGACTAATGGTTTTATTCTATTGTTCTAATAAAAGCCATTAGTCGGTAACTATTTTGTTATAGTTATTCTTCATTAACCACATACCCTGTTAAATCTGGTGTATCTATTTTAGAGTTATTATCTATTTTTATGTTTACATATTCTACAGTATAAGTTTCATATTCTCTTTTTTGCACTAGAGCTGTTTGTTTTTCAATCCAGACTTTTTGAGCATTGCCTATAGTAATAACATAGCAATCTTTTCCTTCATATTTTTCAGAATATATACGACTAGCTATACTCATTAAAGAGCGTACTGATTTGTCTTTTAGCTCTTTCATAACAGGTAAATTGACTCCCATTTCGCCTTTTGACGTTATTCTAGCTATTTTTTCTGTTGGGAACATTGTAATTCTTTTGTTGTTTGCAATATCTTCCCACATTGAAATTATATTTTCGCCAATTTTTATTTCAAATAATTCTTTATTATCTTTACGAGCATAATTTATAATTGTGGTATCTTCTTCTTCACTCATTTTTGCAATTGATGTATATGAATAATTTACTTTTTTATCTAATATTTTTATTTTATTGCTTAAATCTGTTAAAATTATACAGTTTCTTGCAAAAAATATACAATATATTACTATAATAATCATTATTAAAAATAAAATAGTTTTTAAAAAGCCATGGGATTTTTTTAGTCTATTTTTTGCATTGACATTAACTTTTTTAAATGTTAAATCTGGTGAAGCTTCATTAGAACTTTGCTCATTTAATTTAATTTCTTGGTTTGCTTGATTATTATTTACAATGTTTTCTTTGTTCTCTTCTTTATCATTCAAATTTCCCATTATAATTTCCTTTCTTTGTTATTTGCTAAATTATGCTAATAACATCTTTTTCATTTGCAATATCTATTTTAAATTATAGCATTAAGTTTTTTATAAGTAAAGGAATTTAATAATTAATTTTTATCCTGTAACTATACATCTTTTAACTTAATTATTTCTTCTGAATGCAATTTACCTGCTCTAGTAATCATATTATAACCATATTTTTCTTTTAGCTTATCTACTACCTCGTCTAATTTTTCCTGCTTTTTTTCTTCTTCATCACTAAAGAATGAGAGTTGAACTTCATCTTTATCAACTAGACTATCTACTCTTAGACCAACTAATCTTATAAAAGTACCTTTTTTATACATTTCATTTAATAATTCTTTTGCTAGTTTGTATATATCTTTTGTATTTGAGGTTGCAATGCAGAGCTTTTTTTGATGTGAAAAATCTTTAAAATCTTTTGTTCTTAATTGTACATTTACTACATTGGCATACATTTTATATCTGCGCAATCTAAACGAAACCTGTTCTGCTAAGGTTAGTAAAATTTTTTCTAACTTTTCCTTATCTGATACATCTTGTGGAAGAGTAACTGAATTTCCTATTCCTTTTGGCTTTTCTTCTTTATAGTGTACTTCTGAGTTATCTATTCCGTTTGAGTATTCCCACATTAGAAGCCCATGTTTTCCGAATTTTTTTATCATAAATTCTTTGTCTTGTTTTGCTAAATCTCCAATGGTTTTTATTCTATAGTTATTAAGTTTTGGTAATGTTTTTCTACCTAACATAAATAATTCTGATACTGGAAGAGACCACATTTTTGTTTCGATTTCGTTTTCAAATAATGTGTGAACTCTATCTGGTTTTGTAAAATCTGACGCCATCTTTGCTAATAGTTTGTTATGTGCTACTCCTATATTTACTGTAAATTTTAGTTCTTCTTTTACTCTTTTATTTATTTCGTATGCAACCTCTAGTAATGTTTTATTTCCTAAATATTCTGTCATATCTAAAAAACATTCATCTATACTAAACCTTTCTATTTTTTCTGTGTATTGTAGAAGTAACTGATACAAATCGTTTGAATGTTTTTTATAACTCTTATATTCTCCCTTAAATACTTGTAAGTTTGGACATTTTAAACGTGCTTGATATAAAGTTTCTCCAGTATAGATTCCTCTTCTTTTTGCTTTCATACTTTTGGCTAGAACTATTCCAGATCTTTTACTTTCGTCTCCTCCAATTACCGCTTCTATTTCTCTTATATCAATTTTTTCTCCGTTTTCTAACCTGTCGAGTGCTGTCCAACTTAGAAAAGCATTATTAACATCTATATGTAATATTTGTTTCTGCTTTTTCACATTATCACCGCTTTTATTATAGAACATTAGTTCGTATTTGTCAATACCACTTTGTATTCTTTACAAACTTTTTCCAATTCCGTAAATACATTTTTTAAATTATTATTATTTTCTATTATTTTATCGCACCTTTGAATATAATACTTATTGCTTTGCTGAGCATTTAGTCTTTTTTCAGCGTCTTCATAATCTATATTATCTCTTGCAACTATTCTTTCTATTTGCAAATCTCTATTAGAAATTACTCCTATAATCTTATCGCATATTCTATTTAGTCCACTTTCAAAAAGCAAAGGTGCATCTATAATTATTGTAGTTTCTGTATCTTTTACTTTTTTTATTTGAGCTTTTATTTCTTTTATTATATATTTAAAGGTACATTTATTAAGCAATTCTCTTTTTTCTGGATTATTATATATAATCTCTGCCAGTTTTTTTCTTTTTAATTCTCCTTCTTCGTTAACTATATCTTTCCCAAATTTTTCTATAATTTCAATTACATAACTTGTTCCCTTTTTGGATAGTTTTTTACTTATTTTGTCTGCATTTATAATTTTTACCTTGTAATTATTTTCTAGGAATTCACAAACTGTACTTTTTCCTGCTCCAGAACTGCCAGTAACTCCTATAATCATTTATTTCCTCCTTGGTACTTTATATTATTTCAATTCTATTTGTATAATCTAAGTTTGAATATGAATCTTTGTAATATCCCAATGTGTATATATTGGTTGCTAATATATCAGTTTCTATCATCTCTTTTAAATTTTTATTTGCAACATTCTCTATATATCTTTTAACAGAAGTTACGATATTTAATTTTGGATTTAATCTCATCATCTCTGAAATTAGTTCTTTTCCCTTGTTGTTAAAGCCTAAAACTCTTGCATATGGCACCACTTTTTTTGATATTTCCATCTTTTTTTTATCTATACCTAATAAACTGTATAACAATATTCTTTGTATTCTTGTTTGAGTAAATCTCTTTGATTTAACAATGTTTATGAGTTCTTTAATTGTATTGCAGGAATCAGCCGCATTTTTTATTAAATTTTCCAATCCTTCTGATACATCTGGGAGTTTTGCAATATCTTCTCTTGACATTTTTCTTAAATTATATATTATTTCTTTTTCTAATCGAGATATATCTATTACGTAATGACCATTTTTTAGTTCTTCACCTAGTAATAAATATGAATTTCTTGGCATGACTTTACTTATATCATTAAGTTCGTTTGTCATAAGCATTTTTCTTATTGCTGTTGCACTTGCAAATTCGTCTACTATGTATTTATCATTGTATAGAACCTTTTCCCTTTTTATTCCTATCGGAACTATAGTACTTTTTGTTTTTTTCATTGCTTTTAGATACTCTATACCCAAAATATTATTTGAGCCAGACATTATGTTTGCATATCTTTTTATGTCATTTAAATACATCATAAGTGCGTTTTCTCTAGCTTTTGGAAATGAATTACCTTTTTTTAATTCATGACTAAGCATTGTTACATATTCTTTTGGCTCATTATATAAAACATTTGCAATGTTATTTAGAGTTGATATATCGTTTGCTTCCATTCCAAATGATAGAACTTCCACAATGCCTAGAGAATTAAGGATTTTTATTGCTCCTTCTGCAAAGTTTTCTGCACTTGATATACTATAAATTGTTGGAATCTCTATAATTAAATCTACTCCATTTAATAATGCCATTCTGGCTTTTTTCCATTTATTTATTATTGAGGTATTTCCTCTTTGAACAAAGTTTCCTGAGATTACCGCAATTACGTATTGAGCTCCTGTTTCTTGCTTAGATTTAGCAATATGATATAGATGTCCATTATGAAATGGATTATATTCTGCAATTATTCCAAGAACTCTACTCATAATTACTATCCCCCTTCCTGAATGTACAAATTATTAAATACCATTATTCTATAACTTATATTTGTTAAATTTTAATCTTTACTTGTACAACTTTTAATTTGTTGATATAATATCATAAATTTACATGATTTACAATGAATTTTTTAATTTTGGAGGCTAAAAATGGAAGATGTAACAATATATACTGACGGTGCTTGCTCTGGTAATCCTGGTCCTGGCGGTTGGGGTGCTATACTTATGTATAAAGGTAATAAAAAAGAAATTTCTGGTGCTATGGCAAATACTACAAACAATATAATGGAATTAAGTGCTGTAATAGAGGCTTTAAAACTTCTCAAGTATCCTTGTAATGTAAGCTTATATAGTGATAGTGCATATGTGGTTAATGCATTTGCTCAAAATTGGATTCGTAATTGGGAAAGGAATAATTGGAAAACCTCTGATAAAAAAGAGGTAAAGAATAAAGAATTATGGCAGCAGCTATTAGAGCTCACAAGAATTCACAAAGTTACTTTTATAAAAGTAAAAGGTCATGCAGATAACGAATTTAATAATCGTTGTGATGAGCTTGCAAGAAAAGCTATTAATATGCTTTAATTTGTTTTTTGTTTGTATATGTTAATATGTAGTTTTTATTAGATTAGTCGTATCAAGTTTAGAATTTACTTAGAAGCGAGAGTTAATATATTCAAAATTTGCGAGAATATGGAATGGAAAGTGATTTGAAAATACTAATTCTTGAGAAATTTTTGTAGGGAATCTCAAATTATTTGAGGGCGCTACAAAAATTTCTTTAGAATTAGTTTGAAAATCAGCTTGACCGACATATTCGAGACAATATTTTTAATATATAACTCTCGCTTTATGTGTAATAAAAGTTATACGACTAGTCGAATAAAAACTACAAACATACTAAATTCTAGTTTTTTACAATTCTATCTATTGCTTCAATTGTTTTTTCCCTATCTCCAAATGCAGTTAATCTTAAATATCCTTCACCGTTTCTACCAAACCCCACACCTGGCGTACCTACCACATTATATTTTGTAAGCAATTTATCAAAATATTCCCATGATGTTAAATTTTCTGGAATTTTTAGCCATATATATGGCGAGTTTATTCCTCCAAACGCTATAATTCCTTTTTCTTCTAATTTATTTTTTATAATCTTAGCATTTTGTTTATAGTATAATATATTTTCTTTTACTTGTTTTTTTCCCTCTTCCGAATAAATTGCTTCTGCTCCTCTTTGTATTATATATGATACTCCATTAAATTTTGTACTAGACCTTCTTTTCCATATTTCGTTTAAACGTATAATTTCTCCGTTACTTGCTTGTATTTCTATACGTTTAGGTATTACAGTATATGCACATCTTAAGCCTGTAAATCCAGCAGTTTTTGAATAACTTTTAAATTCAATCGCCACTTTGTCTGCTCCATCTATTTCATAAATGCTATGTGGTATATTATCTTCTTCAATAAATGCTTCATACGCCGCATCAAACAAAATTATACTTTTATTTGTTATTGCATAATCTACCCATAATTTTAATGTTTCTTTTTTCATTCCAACTCCAGTAGGATTATTGGGCGAACACAAATATATTAAATCTGGTATTTCTTCTAATTGGCTTGGACTAGGTTCAAATTTATTCTCTTCTGTTAAATTTATGTATATTATTTTTTCATATCTTCCTGTATTATTATTATATTGGCCTGTTCTACCACATATTACGTTACTATCTAGGTACACTGGATATACTGGATCTGCAATTGCAACTTTAGCTGACAATGAAAATATATCTACTATATTTCCTGTGTCACATTTGGCTCCATCTGAAATAAATATTTCATCTTTATCAATATTTAGGTTTTTATAATCATTTTCTGCAATTTTTTGTCTTAGAAATTCATATCCACATTCGGGACCATATCCTTTAAAAGTAGCTTTTTCTCCCATTTCGTCCATTGCTTTTTTTACCGATTCTACTATAATTTTGGGTATTGGTCTTGTTACATCTCCTATTCCTAAATTTATTATATCTGCATTTGGATTTTGGGCTTTATATGCATCTACTTTTTTATGTATTGTAGAAAACAAATAATTTTGCTGGAGATTTAAAAAGTTTTCGTTTATTTTTATCATTTCATCACCTCTTGTTATTTTATGCAGATAGTAAAATAAAATAACAAATATAAGAAAAATGTGCATTAGCGAAGGCAAAGATTTCGACGTACACACGTGCATTTCGCTTTGCAAATATGCAACAGCCCAAGGTAACTTAGCCTTGTTGTATACGGAAAAAGCATTAAAAGCACTGAAATTTCAAAGAAAAAGTCGATTTTTCCTATACAATAAAAAAATTCCCCCTTTGTTTTTGTTGGAAGAATTTTTAAATTATAATTTTATATTTTAAACTTTAATCATCATTTATTTCTCCTTTATATACAGTTTTAGCTGTACCTTGCATATAAATATGATTATCCGTTCCCCATTCAATTTTTAATTTTCCACCAGGTAATTGTACAGTTACTAATTCGTCTGTATATCCATTTAAACCAGATGCAACAACTGCTGCACACGCTCCTGTTCCACAAGCTAAAGTCTCGCCTACTCCTCTTTCCCATACTCTAACCTTTATATTATTTTTGTCTAATATCTCTACAAATTCTACATTAGTTCTGTTTGGAAATTTTGGATTTCTCTCGATTATTGGTCCTATATCTTTTACATTAAAATCATCTACGTTTTCCACAAACGTTACAGCATGTGGATTTCCCATTGATAGTGCTGTAAATCTCATTTTTTCGCCTTTTACATCTAAGTCTAAATCTTTTGTGTATGGTTCGTATACATCATATGGTATATTATTATCTTGAAAAATTGGCTCACCCATGTCAACAATTACTTCATTGCAATTTCCTTTATTGTCCTCTATTACTTTTACTTTTTTTATACCTGCTAATGTGTCTATGGTTAATTTATCTTTTTGAGATAGATTATTATCATGTATAAATTTGGCAACACATCTTATACCATTGCCACACATTTCTGCTTCGCTTCCATCACTATTAAATATTCGCATTTTAAAATCTGAATTTTCGTTTTCTGGTTTATTTATTAAAACTACTCCATCAGAGCCTACACCAAAATGTCTATCACTAAGTCTCCTTGCCACTTCTGTTATGTTTTTTATTTTTGTACCATTAGTACAATCAATGTATATATAGTCATTTCCAAGTCCTGTCATTTTTGTAAAATTTAGCATATAATCACCTCTTAAAACTAATATATGCTGTTTTTCTTTTTTTATACAAGTTGTACTTAATTTTTATGACATTTTCAAGGATTATTATATTTTTTTGATATTCCTGAATAGTCTAAAAAGTGTTTTAATTTTTATGTAAATATGATATAATTATATTGTAACTTTTAATTTTATATAGTTTCTTTAAGGAGGTAAGCCATGCGGGTTATTGAATCTAAAATTCTAGAAACAAAACTAAAATTTTATCACAACTTGGATATCACTAAGAAGCCAATAATCGATTTCAAAATCACTTTTTCTGGTGAAGATGGAAGCGCTTTTGATACGCTTTCTTGGTGTGTTTCTAATTCCTCAAATTTAAGGGAATCTAAAAATGAGTATGCTCAGTTATGTTATATTGGGAAACTCATTGAAACTGATAATCCCGAAAAGTTTGTAGGAAGAAAGGTTTCTCTTATCATAGATAGCAGATCTATATATGGTATTGGAAACATTAACAATGGTTTATATATTGTTCCTGAATTTTATTTTAGCTGTAATGGATTGCGGAGCAATAAACCTTATTACAATTTGAGTGAAGCTCTCATTCAGATTGACGCCATAAAAAGGGCAGAAGAGAGAAACAAAAAATTTTAAGTAAAATTTTATAGGGTACCATTTTAGGTACCCTACATTTTTAATTCTGAGATGTTATAACTATTTTATTATTCAAATTTAAAAATTGATTTGATTTTCTTTATTAGTTTTTTTATAAAATTCTCTTTTTTATTTATAATAACTAATGTACCGCTTTCTTTAGAATTTTTATCTTCTATCTTCTTAATTTTATTCTCAAAAACGTTACTACTATATTGTTTTTGTTTTAATAATTCTTGCTTTTGAATTAATTTACTTTTTTTATCTGGATTAATCCAATAATTAACATCTAGCCAAGCTAATACACTTTGTGTATTTTTAGACATATTATTCAAATTAAATAAATCGTTTTTATCAATTTTTGATACATATTCTTTATTTCTTTTTTTATTTATGATATTTAATATTTCAATTGGAATTTTCATCACAATTATTTTATCCATATATGATAAAATCTCATATACTTCTTCATAATCTTCTGGACTAATCATCTTTCTCTCCATTTCCTTTTTCTATTGTATCCCTATCAGTCATTAATTCTTTTTTAATACTTGAATTATTAATTGCTGAAATCAATGCTTCATCTCCAATTATCTTTTCAAACTCTATATTGGTAGGTATTCTCCCTGCTTGACTATCTTCTAATCCTTTTATATGAGCTTCTTTTAAAAACTCTCCATAATTCTTCGCTATTAATTCATCTTCTTTTCCAGAATCTTTTATTTGAACATTTACACTTTTGGCAAAATCTTCTAGTAGTTTATATAATCTTCGTGCTGTTATAGATACCTTAAAATTTACTGTTTTATCCTCGTCTTTATCTATATCTTCAAATATAAAAACTATTTTTGAAAAATCTTTAGAATCTAATGCTTTACTATAATCTGCACTATAATTTCCATGTTCAAGAGAATTCCTCATATGTCTAAAAAAATTCGCTGAATCTTTATACACAATTTTTTTCTTCAATAGTTCTTCATTAATATTCTGTAATTTTATGCTTAAATCGCTAATTAGATAGCTCTTTTCACTCTTTTTACAATACTTTGATAAAATCTCATTAAATCTATTAAATACATCATTTTGTTCTTCTGTTGGATTTTGATATTCCTTCATTAATCCATTTAACGTTATTAAAATTTCATCTTCAGATAAATTCAAACTCGAATCTTCATTCACTATCTTCCTAGAAATAGCCGATAATACATAATTAACGTCAATATTTTCTGTCTTTTGATTTATACTATCTATAATTTTTGATTTATTTGGATTTTTATCATTTGCATTAAGTAATTTCATTTTAGTTGCAATAAGTTTTAGGTTGCTATATAAATTTTCCTCTTCTGATTTCTTTTTATTAATCAAATCCTCATCAAATATTTCAACAATTTTCTCTTTTTTCTCCTTAGGGTTAGAAAAAACAGGATTTATTCCATCTAAATTTATATCTTTAAATTCAAAAAACTCATTATCTTTACTATTTTTATTTACCTCTCTAGCATATCCGAGACAATAATTAGTATAGCTTAATAGCATATCATGATATAAAAATGGTGTTTCAAACATTAAATCCATCAATAGTTTATCAAATTCATTATTATTATAATCATCATATATTCCGCCTACTAAATTGGAATAAGCAATTGAATTCATTGTATTACAATAATTTCCACCATCCAAACTCACTATGTCAGAAATTATTCTGCCCCTAGTTTGATTATTAAATTTATTATCCCAAACTCCAATGCCAATAAATTTTATATATTTTTTTAATAATTCTTTTTCATCATTTTGAATTTGAACCTTATTTGTATGATAATCATTCTCGCCTGATAATTTATATCTATTTAGCATATATTCAGTAATTTTTTCAGTATCTACCTTCGGCATTCCTAAATTTGTTTGCAAAAATTTTGCAAAGTTATAAAACAATTTTAACGTATCCGACTCAGAAAGATTTGAATTATTAAACATCTCTATTTTTACTTTTTCAAAATCTGAAAGGACTTTATCAATGTTAGCATTGTTCTTAACTCTTAAATCTTTAGGTAGTAAAAGCAAATTATATAATTTATTTTCAGCACTAGCAATTTCATAATACTTCATAGCTATTTTTAAGAAATCTGTATAAGTAAATTTTCCCTTTATCTTTCCGTTATCTATTTCTAAATAAAATGGTTCTTCCTCAAAATACGGAAAATAAATTCCATTTATACCCTTTGTTTTTTTACATTTACTTTCATCAATGCAAATCTTAAAATCTGCATGTGCCAAACAATTTCTTATTTGTTTTTTCTTGTCAACATTTTTATCTATGAGTTCAATATTCTCTACTGATTGTAAACTTGATAACATTTCATTAATCAGTTCAGTGTTACTGCTTTTTTCTTCAAATCTAGCAATATATAAACTTAATAAATTAATATTATTTATTAAGATATTTATTGTATTGCGTAATGAATTTTGTATATCAGCTTCTACATTTTTTTGTGCAATAGCAGGATTTTTATTATTTTCTATGTATTTCAGCATATTTTTATAATATCTAATTTGACTATTAAAACTTTCTAGCTTCTCTACATGAATCATAAATTTTTTCTCCTCTGTTTATTATTTTTTACTCAAGTTTCTCGCCATTTGTACTCCAGATGCTGATGCCATCATTAATCCTCTTGTCATTCCACCACCATCACCTATAGAATATAATCCTTTTACACTTGTTGCAAAATTCTTATCTATTACTACCTTATTGCTATAGAATTTTATTTCTGGTGCATATAATAAATTTTCTGGATTTGCGAATCCCTCTATTATTTTATCCATACTTCTTATAAACTCAAGGATATCTGTCATTGTTCTATATCCTAGAGAAAATGTTATATCTCCTGCCACTGCTGATTTTAAAGTTGGTTTAATTTTGTTATTTTTTAGCTCTTCCCCCCACGTTCTTTTTCCTCTATAAATATCTCCTAATCTTTGAACCACAATGTTTCCGGCACCCAATTCATTTAAATTTTTCGCTATATTTCTTCCATACTCAATTGGTTTATCAAATGGATGTGTAAAATGATGTGATACTAAAATAGCTAAATTAGTTTGATTGCTCTTTTTATCTTTATATGAATGCCCATTAACTAAATTCATGTCTTCATCATATACTTCTGATGAAACAAATCCACTTGGATTTTGGCAAAAAGTTCTAACTTTATCTTTATATGGTCCTGGATACCCTATAAACTTTCCTTCATACATATATGTATTTATATCCTTCATTACTTCATCAGAAAGTTCATACCTTACGCCAATATCTACTACTCCTGCTTCTGTTTTTATATTATGTTTATTACACATGTCTACTAGCCAATTTGCACCTTTTCTTCCTACTGCCATTATAATATTTTTACCATATATTTTTTCTTGTTTATTTTCTTTTATATTATTAACAATTATTCCTTTTGCTTCGTTATTTTCTATTATTAGATCTTTTACTTCTGTTTCAAACATTAAATCAACATTATGGTTTTCTAAATAGTTTTCTAGTTTTTTATATAATTCATGTGCTTTTTCTGTTCCTAAATGTCTTATTGGTATGTCTATTAATGTTATTTCTTCCTTTTTAGCTTTTCTCTTTATCTCATCAATTTCATTTTTATATCTCGTACCTTCTAGTTTTGGATCAGCTCCAAAATCTAAATATATTTTATCTGTATAATCAATTAACTTTTTTGTTTCCTCTACTCCTACGTATTTATGTAGCTCTCCTCCTACATAAAAATCTTTATCTTCTTTGTTATATAGTGATAATTTTCCATCCGAAAATGCTCCTGCCCCTGAAAATCCACTTGTAATGTTACAAAATGGTTTACATTTTACGCATTTTCCTATTGTTTCTATAGGACAATTTCTATCTTCAACACGTTTTCCTTGCTCTACTAGCAGTATTCTTTTGTTTTGATTTTTTTGTATCATTTCATATGCAAAAAATATTGATCCTGGTCCCATTCCCACAACAATCGCATCATAATTTTCCACTCTATCACACATCCTTTTCGAATTATTTTTGGCTCTGTCACTGCTCTGTCATTACTTTGTCAATTTATATTTTTCAGTGTTTCCAACACTTTCAATAGTTTTATTATCAACGAATTTTTTATACTCTTCTTGATATAGTTTACTACATTAAGAATCCAAAAGCAACTACAGCAAGCCAATTTCTCTATTTTTTAAAAAAGGATTTTAATTCAGATACAAAAAAATCAACCTGTTACAGTCGATTCAATCATTGGTTCTATAATATTAGTTGGGGTGAAAAAAACTCCAACTATTTTTTATATAAAATAGTGCATTTATCCAAAATACC
>CALXND010000010.1 GCA_944389655.1 uncultured Clostridia bacterium
TATCATTGTTAAATAATATTATCTTCGCCACTTTCTCTCCTCCTAATACATAATTAATATATTATATGTTTTTTAGAAGGATCTGTTACGTTTACGCGAAATTAATGATCATTCATTAATTGCAGAAATCATAAAATATCTTACATTCTCAAGTTCTCTCCATTTTTGAATTTTATAATCTTTTACATCTACATTTTGGCCATAATAAAATAATCCTTTCATGTATGCTATTGTTTATGTACTATGAAAGAATTATTTTTTGTTACTATTTATTCAAACTTAGTAATTCCATTTCTTGTATTTTATAAAACAGATAATAGATATTATGCAAGTAAGACAAATTGCTGGAAGTAATATTAAGTTTTTATTCATGCCTGTTTGTGGGATTTTTCCATTTGCACTAGTATTATCTTCTTTATTTTCTGTTGGTTTAATATTTAACTGTGTTTCTTCTTTGTCTAGTTCAATATTTATATCTGAATTATTATTATCACTTTGATTATTGTCTATGTTTGGAGCTTCGTCATCATTTGGATTGTCATCTATGTCTGGAGCTTCGTCATCATTTGGATTGTCATCTATGTCTGGATCTTCATCATCATTTGGATTGTCATCTATGTCTGGATCTTCATCGTCATTTGGATTATCATCTATGTCCGGATCTTCTGTGTCTTCTTTTATTTCAAATTGTTTTGTTAGATTTCCTTCATAGTTTCCTATTCCTTCTATTGTAACTATTGCTGTCCCTATATTTACATTGTCAGAATACCTTAGTATATAGTCCCTATTTTCGGTCAAGATTGTTTCTCCATCTTTTAGTTCTACTTTCGGTCTTTTTTCTTTCCCATCATATATATAGTTTGTTGTTTGTAAACTAGCTACCATACCAGATATATTTTTAGGAGCTATTTTTACGTGTGCGCTTCCTCTTTTAGTTGTATAGCCTTCTGCCGTAACTTCATAATAAACTGTATAATCACCGCTATTTATAAATTCTGGAGATATTGCTTCATTATAAATTCCCTCATTCTCACCATATTTTACTATAGCCTTGCCCATTGGCTTTTTTACATCTATACTTATTCCATGACTTTTTCCGTCATATATTCCATTATATTCTTTTACATTAATTTCGATTTGAGCTTCTTTTATATTATATGGTATATTTATACTTCCTGTATAAATACCTTGTCCTGTTATTTTTACTATGGCTGTTCCAACATTAACATTATTTTGATATTCTACTGTATAGTCTACTCCATTTGTTAAAATGTTATTTTCATCTTTTACTATTACTTTTGGTATCTTTCCTGTTCCATCATATATATAGTCATTTTGTTCAAGTAAAATTTCTAGTTCAGATACATCTTTTCTTATTGCATTATACATGTTATTTGCTGTTTCTCTACCAATTTGAGCAAGAGTCGCTGAAGTATAATGAAATAAATTATTGCCATTTCCATCCCCTACAATTAACTTTGAATGTTCAAGAGCAGTATTATAATCTAGTCCCTTCATGTTTTCTTTGTAACTATACTCTGTTGTGTTATTATAATCTTCTTCTCCTGGAACATAATGTTTAAATGGATAATCTGTTCCTAAAAAAACATCTGGATCTTCATTTATTAATTCTGTTTGTGCTTGATTAACAGATTTTACTCCTAAAGCAAATGATTCTCCATTATATATTCCAGATTGGAATCCTGTCAATACTATAGCACCTTTATTTATTCCTAAATCTTGTTTTAATTGTTCCTTTATTTTTTTAAAATCTTCTTTATATTTAGGTATAATACTTTGACTATTAGCTCCTGCTTCATTTTCACCTTGGAACATTACAAAAAATCTATTGCCTATTTTTAGATTGTTACTTTCCAAATATCTAATTGCCGCCAAGTATTTATTTGACATTCCTGCATATAAATTAATATTTGTACCATATGAGTCTTGATATATAACTCCTGGCACAAAATGTTCTAGTGGTTGTCCTCCATAAGCAGCACTCACACAAACTACTTTATGCCCTGTTTTTTCATAATATTGTTTTGCAAATTCATTTATCATATTAGTTCCGTATGCATTACTAAACGAATAACTTTTATCATTTATCCAACTAGGTCTGTCATTACTCCAGACTCCATAAAATTTATATTTTGTATAATCATAATATAATAGTTCACCATTAAATTTTTTTGTATCAACATCTGCTCCATTTACAGTATAACCATCTGATTCTAAGTCTGATAAATCTTATAATGAATTATCCAAAACATGATATTCGTACACTGTATTGGGTTGAACATCTGTTACAGTATAGTTAGTAAGCCAACTTAAGTTGATAATATCTTCGTCAATATCTGTGTTTTTTGAATAAGTTCTAACAGTTTCACTATTGTCTAATTGATATCTAGTTTCTATTCCTTCACTCATGCTCCCAGACATATTTGATTGTCCAAAAAATAGTATAACATCGTAAACATCTTCTGAGCTTTCTGACTGTTTAGCTGAAAATGTCGATGCTTCTGCTTTTGTTTTTACTTCATTGGTCTTAACCCTATTAGCATTATATAATATAAAAATTGTTATAAGTAATAATACAGTAAAAATGACTTTTAACACCTTTTTAGTTTTCATTTGTTAAGCCCCCTTTATTTTGTAAGTAATATTTTTATACTTCTCTACATTTTACAACTAGTCTTTGTGTTCCATAATTTGTACATGTAATTAAAGTTACTTCTCTAAAAGGTAAATCTCTACCATCTTTAGTTCTTTGGCTAGTACAGCTTGTATCTGTTGGCTCTACTACATATTTGTCATAAACTGCATACTCTATTGTTCTTCCGCTTAAATCTTCTATTTCTATTTTATCTCCATATTCTAGTTCATTTAATCTACCAAACATTTTACCATTTCTATAATTATGACCTACTATACAGTAATTGCCTATTTCGTTTGGTTTTAAATAATCTGGCCAGTATTTATTTACTGATATTTCTAATAATTCATCCGATGTTTCTGATAAAATTGGGTAACTTATATCTATTTTAGGAATAGTCACAAAACCATCTATTGAGTAATCTACATCTCCAATTTGTGTACTTCCTGTAATTTCATTTGTATTAACTTCTGCTTGATTTGCCTCTTCTTCACTTAAAACTATTATTATTGCATCATTATCTGATTTTTTAGTAGTATTATCACTTTTTACTTGTGATAATATTTCTTGGGATACTTGTTCACTTTTATTTCTGTCATATTCTGCATATATATAATAAGAAGATAGTAAAAACACTAAAAGAATTGATATAAAAAACATAATTTTATATGCTCTTCTTTTTCGTTTTAATCCTGGTGTTACATATAACTTTTCTGTTACTAAAATTTGATTCATTTTACTATCCTCCTCTCTGCTAATTTTATTTTTCCTTTCCAAAGCACATTTACATAATAATTATATCACAAATTTTGTTCTATTTCAATTTAAAATTGAAATTATTTTATTTAAGCGTTACAAGATAATGGTTTGAATGATGTTTTATTCATAAAAGAAGGTATATATTATTATTACATTAAATACCATTATCCTGCAATTTATGTATAATGATTTAACAATTAAAAAGCAATGTATTTTTCTATTAAGTCTGTAAGTTCAGCAAACTGCTGTGTTGTTAATTTTTCTCCTCGTATATCCACTGATAAATTCATTTCTTCTATAATTTTTTTTGCCATCTCTTTATTTTTTACTATACCTGAATTAGTAAGCCCATTTAATAAAGTTTTTCTTCTCTGCATAAAGCTTGCCTTTATCACTTTAAAGAATAAGTCTTTGTTTTTTACTTGTATTTGAGGTTTTTCTCTAATTTTTAAATATATTACTTCTGAATCTACTTCTGGTGAAGGTAAAAAGCATTCTTTGCTTACAAACATTAAATTTTTAGCTTGAGCATAATAATCCACACTGTATGTTATTGCTCCTGATAATTTATCTCCAGGTCTTGCTGTTATTCTATCCGCTACTTCCTTTTGCACCATTACTGTTATGGATACTATATCAAGATTATCTTCCAATAGCTTCATAATAATTGGTGTTGTAATATAATATGGCAGGTTAGCAACAATTTTTACATTTGAAAGCTCCTCTTTACTTTTAGAAATTAGTTCTTTTAAATTTACTTTTAGTATATCTTCGTGAAGAAGGCTAAAATTATCATATAGTTTAAATCTATAATTTAAAATTTTTATCATTCTGTCATCTAATTCTATAGCAATAACTTTTCCTGCATGTTCTAGAAGTTTTGCTGTAAGGGTTCCTAATCCAGGACCTATTTCTATAACTAAATCATCTTTTTGTATGTTGCTTTTATCTATGATTTGATTTATAACATTATAATCTATTAAGAAATTTTGACCCAATTTTTTATTGGCAGAAATTTTATATTTGCTTAGTATATATTTTGTTTCTTCTAAAACACTATTCATTTTAGTTACAATCCTTTTCGTATTTTTTATATACTCTAACCTGCTTTTTGTTAGAACAATATCGGTTTTTTTATATTTTTCCTCTGTTTATAACATTTTACCCCCGTGTTTCTTGTTCACGTAGCAAATTTTACGTATGTAGAATTTTGTGCATTTGGAGTAGCCGTTCTAGCAAATGGAAGATCTTGATTTTTCCCATACAGTAAGAACAATGCATGCTTTACATTTTACCAATTCTTTATTCTCATATTTTCTATATTAAGTATTTTTCTGTTACTTAATAATATTTCATGTTATCTATAGCAAGTTTACTCGTCTATTTCTTCTTGCAGAACTATATTTATAACTGTTCCTTCCTCAACTGATGTTCCAGCAGTAACATCTTGGCTAATTACTTTTCCTTTTCCACTATATTTAATATTTAGATTCTTATTTTTTAACGCTACTTTTGCTTCTGATAGGCTCATTCCTTTTAAGTTAGGTACTGTTTGTGATACTCTTGTATCGCTTTCTTCGGAATATAATTTTACTATTGCATTTTCCATTAGTTTTGTTCCTGCTACTGGCATTTGGCTACTAACAATGTCATCTTCATTTCCTGATATTTCACAATTGAATCCTTGTTTTTCTATTATTTTCTTTGCCTCTGCCATAGTCTTATTTTTAACATTAGATAAAGTAATTAAGTCTCCTTCTGTTTCACTATCTGTTGTGTCTGATTGTATTCCAAGGTATGGTAATACTTCTTTTAAAATGTTTGCAACCACTGGTCCTGCTAATGTGCTACCACTATGAATGTCTCCTTCTGGTCCGTATAGTGTTACAAGTACTACTACCTCTGGGCTTTCAACAGGTGATATTCCTGCAAATGATGCTACATAATATGAATTTTCGTCTGAATAATCTGGTTCAGATGTTCCTGTTTTTCCTGCTACACTATACCCTTTTACTTGAGCATATTTACCTGTACCGCTTTCTACTACTGACTCTAGCATATCTAGTAAAGTTTCTGAAGTTTCTTTAGATATTACTTGTCTTACTTCTTCTGGCTCTATTGTAGTTATTGCACCTGTGTCTGTATTTTTTATTTCTTTTGCAATACGTGGTTTCATAAGTACTCCATCGTTTGCTACTGCTGAAATTGCAGTTATCATTTGAAGTGGAGTTACTCTAAATCTTTGTCCAAATGACATTGTTGCAAGTTCTACACTTTTAACATCATTTAAGTCCCAAAACATTCCTGTTCTTTCTCCAGAGCTTCCAGAATCTCCAATGTCTGCAAATCCTGTTGTATTGAAGAAACCAAATGCATCATAATATCTATATAATGTAGCTGCTCCTATTTTTTTGCCTAATTGCATAAATGCTGGATTGCATGAATATTCCAATGCTTCTCTTAAGCTTAATTTGCCATGACCAGATTTATCCGAACAACTTATTTTAATTCCTGATACTTTTTCATATCCTTTACATGTAAATACATTTGGTTCATCTGGCTCTACTAAGTCTTCTTCTAATCCTGCTGCTGCAGTAATTATTTTAAATACCGAACCTGGTTCATATGTAGAGGTTATAGCTCTATTGTTCCATGTTTCTTGTAATTTTGCATACTGCTCTTCGTCAGACATCTTTTTCCAATCTTTTTCTGAAATGTAGTCTAATGTGTATGGATTATTTAAGTTATAGTCTGGATATGTTGCCATAGCTAGTATATCACCATTATTTGGATTCATAATAATTACGTTTCCACCATCTTTATATTCATTTTCCTCGCATGCCTGCTTTAAATACTTTTCTGCAATTGATTGAATGTTTGCATCTATTGTAAGTGTAATATCATTTCCATTTTGTGGAGCTATATATGTACCATTTTCATATGGAATATAGTCTTGAACAGCGTCTTGTGCTGATGTTACCTTTCCAGGTGTTCCTGTTAATATGCTATCCCATTTTAATTCTAGCCCCCATAACCCTTGATTATCTGTTCCACAAAAGCCTATTAAACTAGAGGCTAAATTGTCGTATGGATAATACCTTTTTGAATCCTCATCTATATTTATACCACTATATACTTCATTGTCTTTCATCCATTTTTTTAGTTCATCTATTTTGTCATTCTCTACTTTTTTTGCAATAGTTACATTGCTAGAAGTACTTGATACTTTTTCTAATGTTTCTTCATAATCTAAATCAAATATTTCTGAAAATGCTTTTGCAACCTTTTCTTTTAATTCTTTAGTCATAACTTCTTCTACATGTTCATCTTCATTTTCTACCACAATTTTTGTAGGATCAATACTTACAGTATCTACTTGAGCACTAATTGCTAAGGCTTTTCCTGTTGAATCATATATTGTTCCTCTTTTAGGGCTAATGGTTTTACTTGTAGTAAGCTGTCTATACATTTTTTCTGTTAAATCTGCCCCCTGCACAAATTGTAGCCAACCTATTCTAATTATCAAAAAGAATAAAACTAAAAAGAAAACTAGTAAAACCCTTCTTAATCTATCGTTTACAGTATATATTTTTCTTGTTTTACTTGCATTTGAATATTTTTTAAATTTATATATTTTTCCTTTTGGTTTTTTATCCAATTTTACACCTGCTTTTCATTAGATTTTGAACAATAGTGGGCTTTTATCGTTCTCTGCTCCTTCAGATTTAAGTTTCTGCCTGCAAGGATGAAATTTTAAAAGCAATAGCAATTTTAGCTATTTAAGTTATAGGAAACCATATCCCCTATAACTTAAAATCCCCCTATTGTATGGTAATATTTTATATTAGGTTACAAAAAAAATCAAGTAAATTTTGTAATTTACTTGATTTATAGGTTACGAATAGTTACAATTCACCTCTAGCTATTAAAAATTGCATCAAATTCTTCGCCATCAATTTTTTCTTTTTCAAGTAGAACACCTGCTACGCTGTGTAGTTTATCTATGTGCTCTCTTAAAATTGACTCTGCTTTACTGTACGCTGCATCTATAATTGATTTTACTTCTTCATCTATAATTCCTGCTGTTTCTTCTGAGTATTCTTTTGATTGCGCAAAATCTCTTCCTAAAAATACTTCTTCTTGATTTTGTCCAAGAGTTATAGTTCCTACTCTATCGCTCATTCCATATTTTGTTACCATAGCTCTTGCAATTTTTGTTGCTCTTTCTATATCATTACTTGCACCTGTAGATATATCATCTAATATTAATTTTTCTGCTACTCTTCCGCCTAGTAAAGATACTATATTTTCTACCATTTCTGTTCTAGACATGAATGACTTATCTTCTGTTGGTCTATACATTGTATACCCTCCTGCCATTCCTCTTGGAACAATTGATATTTGATGTACTGGGTCTTGAGTTGGTAAAAATCTGCTAACTACTGCATGACCTGCTTCATGATAAGCAACTAATTTTTGTTCTTTATCGCTTCTTACTCTTGTTCTTTTTTCTGGTCCCATTGTTACTTTTACCATTGCATCTTCTATTTCTGCCATTCCTATTTCTCTTAAGTTTCTTCTTGCTGCTAAAAGTGCTGCTTCATTTAATACGTTTTCTAAGTCTGCTCCAGAAAATCCTGATGTATTTTTTGCTATTGTTTTTAAGTCTACATCTATAGCAAGCTTTTTCTTTCTACTATGAACATCAAGTATTTGTTCTCTTGCCTTAACATCTGGACTTGATACAACTATTTGTCTATCAAATCTTCCTGGTCTTAATAATGCTTTATCTAAAACATCTGGTCTATTTGTTGCTGCTAATACTATAACTCCTTCGTTTGCAGAGAATCCATCCATTTCAACTAGCAATTGGTTTAATGTTTGCTCTCTTTCATCGTGTCCTCCACCAAGTCCTGCACCTCTTTGGCGTCCTACTGCATCAATTTCATCTATGAATATTATACAAGGTGCTTTTTTCTTTGCCTCATCAAATAGGTCCCTAACTCTTGATGCACCAACACCAACAAACATTTCTACGAAATCGGAACCACTTATTATAAAGAATGGTACTCCTGCTTCTCCTGCAACTGCTTTTGCAAGTAATGTTTTACCTGTACCTGGTTGGCCTACAAGTAAAACTCCTTTTGGAATTCTTGCACCCATGTCTGTGAATTTTTTAGGATTTTTTAAGAATTCTACTATTTCTTCTAATTCTTCTTTTTCTTCGTCAACTCCAGCTACATCATCAAATGTTACTTTGTTTTTATCTGTTGGATTCATCATTCTGGCTCTGCTTTTTCCAAAGGTCATTGTTTTGCTTCCACCGTTACCTTGGTTTCCTGTCATGAACATAAACCAGAATATTAAGAATATTATTAATATTCCAAATGGTGTAAGTAAACTTAAAATAAACATAAATACAGATTCAGATTCTTCTGTTACTTTTATATTACCTGCCTTCATGCTCTCCTGTAAGTTTTCCATTAAATTGTCAATACTTGGTATGTTTACTTGTTTTACAAAGTTCTCATCTTTTAGTTTTACTTCTGCTGTGCTTCCATCTGATGAAATTTGTATTTCAGAAACCTCTCCAGCTTCTATTTTCCCTACAAGTTCTGAATATGCAAGTTTGCTATTACTATTGTCTAAAATAGATGTTAACAGTACAATAAAAATTATTCCTATTATTAGCCACATTGCTAAGGTTTTTATTCCACTTTTCAAATTTATATTTCCTCCTCTTTGTTAAAAATTTATTCACAGTTTTTAGTTATATGAAATTGCTCTTTAATTCTATAACCTAAAACTGCGGATATATTAACAAAATATTACCTTTGAACTATAACACATATATTTACTTATTTCAAGGCTTTTGTAAAAAGTTTTTTGAAGGCATAAATTATTTATTACGGAAGGTTAGGTTCTGAGATGAAAAAAATTTTTCCTTTTTTTATTAATACCTTAATTCCTTTTCGTGGTGATAAATATTTATTACCAATATTATTTTTACAGAGTTTGATAATATCCTGTATATGTATTTTTTCTATTCCATTATTTTTGTTACTAATCTTATTTATGGTGTATAATATAAGTTTTGATTTTATTAATTGGTCTAAATTATTAAATTCTTTTAAATTTAATATAATTGTTTTACCATTGCTGTATTTTTTTTCTGAATCTGCATCAGTTTCAATTTGTACTTTAACTAGATTTGTGATTGACTTTTTTTGTACCTCTTCTTCTTTAATACTATTTTCATTTTCTAATATTTTATTATTACCATTTTTTAAGTCTTTTACACATTTATTATCTGCATTTATTTTTAATTTTTCAAACTCTGTTTCCACAATTTTGTTTACAAATTGTTCTTCTTCTGTCGCAAGGCTAGAAAGTCTATTTATTCCCTCTATTATATTTGGGTTAAACTCTGTTTTTATAAATGGAATAAGCATATTTCTAATTTTGTTTCTGGTATATACATTCTCATAATTGGATTTATCTATTTTAGGACTAAGTCCTTCTATTTGGCAATATTCTTCTATTTCACTTCTCTCTATTTCTATTAATGGTCTAATTATTATTCCTCTTTGCGCATCAATTCCTGTTAGACCAGACACTGATGTTCCTCTTATTATGTTCATTAAAACTGTTTCTGCATTATCATTACTATTATGTGCTGTAGCAATTTTACTTGCATCTACTTTTTTGGCCACTTCATAAAAAAATCCATATCTTATATTTCTTCCTGCTTCTTCTGTTCCAATTTTTTGTTTTTTAGCTTCTTTTTGAACATCTACCTTTTTACAAAAGCATTCTACATTTATTTTTTTGCAAAATTCTTTTACATATTCGGTTTCTTCGTCTGCTTCTTTCCTTATCATATGGTTTATATGAGCCACATATATTTGGATATTTAATTTTTCTTTTAAATTTTTTAGCACGTTTAATAATGTTATAGAATCTGGACCTCCTGATACTCCTATAACAATTTTGTCATTTGGTTTTATTAAATTGTATTTGGTTATTGTGTTTAATACTTTTTCTTCTAACATATTTGTACTCCTGAAGTTATGTTATATCTATTTCAAATTTTAATCTAGAGTTATCAATATTCTGTCCTTTTTCCCTAATAACTAGATAATATGCTTTATTTATTGAGTAATCTAATGTTTTAAATACAAACTTTTCTTTAAATATTCTATCGTTGTAATCTTTTTCCGTTTTATTTGCGACAATTTTAACTTCATTTGATATTTTATTTTTATTTTCGTCTTCAAAATATGCACAATATTCGCAGGCAACATTATTCTCATCAATGCTGTTACTTTGAGTAAAATTCAAGTAGGTTTCTACATTCGTTATTCTATTTAGTAATCCGCTATATACTAATCCCACTTTATTTACTACCTTGTTTCCCCTTGCTGATTTGAAATCAATTAATGGTATTATTAATTCTTGTGGTAAAATACCTCCATGGAAATATTTGCCTGGTACTCTACGTTTTGCAAATATGTTATGTCCTGTTGGAATTTCTACGTAACCATTATAATTGTCAAAAATATAGTCCAACTTTATTTCTATTACAGCTTTATTATCTGTCTTAACATTTGAATAAACATATCTTGATTTTTGTTTACTTTCACTTTGAAATTTTTTTATTTTATTAATTGGTTCTATTTCTCCTTTTTTATAAAAGAATCCATGATCTGCAGTTATAAAAACATTTACTCCACTAAATGTTTTATGTAATGACTCTACTAGTTCAAATAATTGTTTTATGGCTCTTTCAGATGCTTCAAATACGTTATCGTCATCGCTTTCTCCTACTTTATCAACTACATTATGATAAATGTATATTACCTTTTTCCTTGAAAATAATTTTTTCCATTCTGCTTTTTTATACTTATTTACTAAATCATTATATTGTATAGCTAAAGAACCTGAAATAGATGATTCTAGAATTTTTTCCCTTTCCATTGTAGACGATGCCCTTTTTCCGTCAGCTAAGACATTATCTCCTTCTAGTTTAGAAATAGTTTTATGTGGAAGTAATGCAGCTTTAGCTAATTGTGTGTATGATGGAACTACTCCTAGCATATCTTTGAGTTCTGTGGTTTTAGCAATCTTGCTTAACTTAAGATTCAATTCTTCTGCTAGTTCATACCTAAAGCCATCCGAGATAATAACAATTACTCTACTATTCTTATTTCCAATTATTTCTGGTTTAATATACTTTTCAAAAAATTTATTCTGCATTATAAGTGAATTTGAAGAATAATTGGTTAGTTTTTCTAAGGCTTCATCCCATTTTACAGATAATTCAAACATAAAATTATTAGTATAGTGTTTTTCTATTAGTTCGAGTAAATCCTTAAAATCATCTTTTTCCTTTATCTTGTCATAATAAAATAAAATTTTCCTATAATTTGTATCTATTTTATATAATTCTGTTGTATATAGTTTTACTAAATCCTCTATACTTGAAGTTTCAATTTTACTAATTCCTATTTTTTCATTTTTTAGGTATTCAATAACATTTAAAATTAAATTATATTCGTTTTCAAATTCTTCATACCAAAATTTTGACTGTCTATATGATATTATCTTTTTTATATTATTATATTTGAAGATATTATTACTTAGCTGGTTTACAATATACTTTATAATATTATAATCAATAATACTAAATGCGTCTGATTTTTTATACAATAAAATTTCATTAACATTAAGTAATTCCTCTAATCCAAATTCTTTGAATACTTTTTCAGATAATTTTTCATATATTTTTGCTGTGGTTTTATCATTCATAAAACTATTAATAAATATTTGGGCATTAGTTCTTTTAGGTACCAAACAGTCACCATACTTGTCTAATTTTTCTTTGTTGTCTATTTCTGATACGAAATATGTAATAACCAACTTACTAAGTAAACTATCTAGCTGCGAATATGATTTTAATTCAGTTCCAAAATTTTTATTAAATAAGTTTAGTATGAACTTTTCATTTCCAAAACTTTCTATTTTTTCAAATTTGTTTTTATCTTGTAAATATACTTTTACTACATTTTTTATTATTTCATCTTCATTTATACTTTTTATTCCCAATAATATAGATGTAATAATATAATTAATAGTTGAATTGTCTTTAATTGCATCAAATCCCATAAATTTTTTTCTTCTTAATTGATTTGCAAAAAATTTTTTATTTTCCTTTATTATTGGTGCATTTACGTCTTTTAAACCTAGTTCTACTATTATCTTAGTTGTAGCATCTGGATTAAAAATTTGTTCATATCCGCTAGACATTTCTAAATCTAGTAATTCGTTTTGCATATCTTCCTTTCGTTCATGTGGCAAATATATTACAAAATTTTTATTTGGATTTTCAATTTGTATATGGTATCTTATCCAAAAACTATTATTATCAAATATAACTAGCTCTACATTGTTGTTTGATATTTCTTTTTTTATTTTTTCTATTACAGAAATATATTCTTGATTTGCATCATACCAAAAAATAATTTTTCTTTTTATATTTTTTCTAGTATTAATCTCTTTGTTATTTATTAAATCTAATAACAAAGTTTTTGTATCTAGATAGTCAATTTCCTGATTTTCCACTGCCATTTTGCCCCCCACTTTAATTAAATTCCCTTCTTTTTTGGAATTATAGTTTTTTCTTCTCCTAATATACTTGATTTTTTATTAGTAATAGGATCTATATATATAAATTTTTTATAATTTTCTGTTACACCGTCATCTAAATCAATTTTAATTTTTTTATCTCCTATTGTAGACAGTTTGTCACTATAAACTCTAATTTCTTCTAATTTGGTTTGTATATTTTCTTGTTCTTTTTCTAATTTTTTAATATTATATATTGATAAATCAATAGTATTCAAATCTGCGTTTATTTCGTTCAAAGTAGCTTCATATATCCTTTGAATCTTATACAAATAATCCATTCTAACTCTTGCGACTAGATTTTCATCATATCTATGTAAATATATTAAACATTTAAATCCGCTACTTTTACCACTATCAAATAACCAGTAAATTGGTTTCTTCTTATACATTTTTATATGGTCTTTGTAAAAGTCATTAACAAAATATCTTCTAATAGTCTCTTCGCTTGATTCTGTATTCTTTTTTCCTAAAGTTTCCGCTATGAATTCTAGATTTTCATCCAAGTTTTCTTTTCCAAAAACTATTTCAACAAATTCCTTAAATTTGCCTACTATATCATCTTTAAAATATGGCTCATCAGTAATTAAAATAATATTATCTTTATTGGGAAAATAAGTTAATTTTATAATTTCTTTATCATCTTTTATATACTTTTCTTCATCATATATATCATGAAAGTTTCCACCTGCAAATATAAGCCCCTCCTTGTCAATAGAGTACCTTCCAAACATACAACCTACAGCATAACTTATAAATGATTTTACATCTTGTTCTTTTTCTGAGCGATATACTGAAACCCTTTTATCTTCTATTTTACAAGATAATTCATTCTGTAAATTATATATATTAATAAAAAGTTTATTTAGCCTTAGCGGCACATGTTGGCAATGTACATAATCCTATAGATTCATTAAAAGTTTTTTCAAATACGGTTAGTATTTGATCTTTTTTATTGGTTATTGTATCAATGCTAGCTACAGATGCAATATTAAATAAAATTATTTTTGAATCTATACTACCTGCTTTTTTTAATTCTTCAAATAATTCTTTGTCTTCTAATTTATCTTCAAAATAATCTACTGCGTTTTTTCCATCTATTGTTTGAGCATTTTCTAATATGTATGATAAAATTTTTAATAAGTGCGACTTACCAGACCCATAAAACCCCGAAATCCATACACCTATTTCATCTGTTGGTTTTTTGATACTCTTATTATAGGCACCAAAAAAAGTATGGAAATGGTTTTTAATTTCTCTGGTAACAACATATTCTTCTAATTCTTGTTTAACAACCTCTTGATTTTCTCCAACTTTTATAACATTTTGAATTGGTCTATTTATATCATTCTTAAATATTTCTCTTAATTTTTGCATTCTATATCTCCTGCCTTCCTGCAATTATCGTTGCATTATACCCGTTATCATTACCTAACTTATTAAATAATTTAAACGTTTGTCCATCATATGTTCCAGGATAAAACATTATTATTAGTTTTTTTGAAATATTTGATTCGAGTATTGATAATATTGTGTGCCCTCTAATAATTTGATAGCATCCTTCTAACCCAGTTAGTATTATAATATCTTTATTTGAATTATTTATTTTTTCTAATATTGTGTTTTTTAGTAAGTCATCATTTCTAGTTCCTATACCTAGCACACTTTGTATTATTTTGTTTGCATAAGCCAACCCATTATTTTTTTCATCTTCTATAACAATATCTATATAATCAATTTCTTGTAATATCTCTATAATTGTATTATATATATCTATAATTAAAATTTTATCTTTAGCATGAAAACTAATAAAGTTATATAAATAGTCCTGCACTTTGTATCTATCTTCCGGATCGTAGTCAAATATATTGAGATTTGTATCTCCATTTTTTATAACTTCTTGTGCATTACTTACAATGTAATTATTTAATTTTGAAATTCTATTTTTCAGATCATTCATTTATATAATTCCTCCTAATGCCTTAATAAATTCTTTATCTCCTACATCATCAATAATTTTTATTAGTTCGTTTGCTAGAAGTGGTCTATTTATGTTATAGGTTATTTTACTTTTTTTACTAAGCCTGAAGCTACCATAATTTGCATTAACACTTGTTTTAATTTAATCTTTGTTGAATCTGATTTTTGGTTTAAATATTCACTGATTTTATACTTGCTCTGAAACCATTTTTCAACTTCATATTGTTTTATTTCTACGTCATCTATAAGAAGCTTGTTATAATAAACTTCTCTTATAAAGTCATTCACAATTTTGTCTGTTTTCATAATTGCATAAACCAATATATATTTGCTCTGTTGCAAATCTTCATTTACAAAAAATGCTAACTGTTTATCATTAAACGTCCCTAATCTTTTAAATATAGCACTATTAACTCTTATTATACTTTTCGGCCTTTTATAATGAATAATATTCTCTTTTACATTTCTTTTTTTTAATATGCTTGGTTCTTCTCCTTCTAATAATAATTTACCGATTATCTTTGTTTCATTATATAAAAAAGGCTCTGCTGTTAGTGTAGTTTTGTAATCTTCCATTATTCTTCTACCTTTCATTATTATCTAGTATATATTATCATATATTTAATATTTTGTATATATTTTTCAGGTTTTTTTTAAAAAAATCCGCATAAAACGAAATCATTTTTTATGTTTTTCCGCAAATAATCGTACGATTGGAATCAAATTCCAATCGTACGATTTATACAAGTTTCATTGATAGCAACTTACTTACGCCATTTTCTTCCATGGTTACACCGTATACAGTGTTAGCTGCTTCCATAGTTCCTTTTCTATGTGTAATTACTAAAAATTGTGTATCTTTGCTAAATTTCTTTAAGTATTCTGCAAAACGATATACATTTACATCGTCCAAAGCCGCTTCTATTTCGTCTAGCACACAGAATGGTGCTGGATTTATTTTTAATATTGCAAATAATAGTGCTATTGCTGTAAATGCTTTTTCTCCTCCTGATAATAGCATCATGTTTTGCAATTTTTTTCCTGTTGGCTGTACTTGTATGTCTATACCACATTCTAGCACGTTTTCTTCGTCTTCTAGTCTTAATTCTGCTTTTCCTCCGCCAAATAGTTCTACAAATACTTCATTAAAGTTTTGATTTATTAGTTTGAATTTTTCTATGAATTGTTCCTTCATCGTTTGTGTCATTTCTGTTATTATTTTTCTTAGCTTTGCTCCTGTGTTTTCTAAGTCTAGACGTTGCTCACACATAAAGTCGTATCTTTCTTTTGTTTTTTTATATTCTTCTATACTGTCTACATTTATGCTTCCTAATTCCTTTATTTGTGTACGCAAAATATTTACATCTCTTGCTGCTTTTTGCACATTTTGCGGTTTACTAAATCCTTCTGCATTATTTGGAGTTAACTCATACTCTACCCAAAGGTTATTTACTACTTGCTCTATATCTTGTTCTAGTTTGGTTTTCTTTACATCTAGTTTTACAAGTTCTCCTTTTAATTCCTCTATTGTATTAAATTTTTCGTTTATTTGTTTTTCAGATTTTTTTAGTTCCTCTGTTTTGTTTGTTCTATCTTGTTTTAGATTTTCCACCAGACTTGAGCTATTTTCTACTTCTGATTTTATGCTAACTATTTGGTTTTCTAGTTCTACTATTTTTTCTTTTAAAATCTCGTTTTCTTTTTCGGCTTCTTCTATATTTTTCTTTTTGTTTTCTATACTTTGATTATTTAAGTTTATATCTTGCGATATTCTTGCTATCATTTCGTCAATTGAACTTCCGCTTTCGTCAAATGATGATACAGATATTTTTAAATTTGTAATGTCAAAATTTAAATCATCAATGTATTTCTGATTATCTTTGTTATTTATTGCAAATTCTTCTACTATTTTGTTTAGGCTCTCTATTTCATCACTAAGCCCGTTGATTTGAGCTTCTTTTTGTTGTTTTTCATTTCTATTTGCTTCTTTTTGATTTGCTAAATCTTCTTGCTCTTTTTTTAGTTTTTCTCTTCTTTCTTCTAATTTTGTTATTGCTTCTTCTGCACTTAAAATCTTTTGATTTTCTGCTGCATATACAATTTCTATGTCTTGTAATTCTTTTTCTAACCTTGTTACTTCTTCGATTACGTCTGTAACTGTTTCTGTATATTCTTTCTTTTCTTTAGTAGCTTTTTCTATTCTTTTATTTATTTCTTTTATTTTTTCCTGAAGCTCTTCTATTTCTCCGCTTCTTCCTAAAATATTTACTGTTTTGGTTTGAACCGAACCACCTGTTATTGCACCTGTATTACTTATAATGTCTCCTTCTAATGTTACAATTCTAAATGAGTACGAATTTAATTTTGCAATTTGTATAGCAGTGTCCATGTTTTCGACAATTAAGGTTCTACCAAGAAGATTTAGTACAATTTGTTCATATTTTTTGTTGCATTTTACTAAGTCTGATGCTATTCCTATTACACCTTCTGTGCTATTTTTTATTATTCTATCTAATTTTTTCCCTTTTACAGATGATACTGGCAAAAATGATGCTCTTCCTAGTTTGTTTTGTCTTAAATGTTCTACTAATTTTTTTGCATCTTGTTCTGTATCTGTAACAATATTTTGTAGAGCTGCTCCTAAGCACATTTCTATTGCTGTTTGATATTTTTTATCTACTGAGATTAAATTTGCTAAAACTCCATTCATTCCCTTACTTAAATTAGGATTTTTTTCGCAGTCTAAAAGCAATGATTTTACACTTCTGGTGTACCCTTCTTTTTCTTTTTCAGTTTCTATTAAAAATTTTAATCTAGAATCCTTCATTCTCGCTTCGTAGTTAAGGCTATTTATTGCATCATCGAACTCTTTAATTTTTGCCATACTTTCTTCTTTTTTAGAAGATTTTTCTGCTAAAGTTTTGCTAAGTATGCTTTTCTTATGCTCTATTTCATAAAATGCACTAGATTTTTCCTGCTTATCATTTCTTGCATTGTCTATTTCTAATGTTAAACTTTGTATCTCATTCTTTACAAGCCTTTCTCTTTTTTCTATATTCTCGAAATTTGTGTCTAATGCACTTATTTCTGATATTATTTCATATTTGCTGTCTGTGTTTTTTTCTATTTTTTCCTTTTTTTCTTCTATTTCTAATTCCTTGCTTGATAGCGTTTTTATAAGTTCTTCTAACTCTTTTTGCTTTTCTTCTAATTCTTTTTGGAACTTTTCTCTATTTGTAAATAGATTTTCTTTTTTATCTGCTTTTTGCTTTTGCTCTTCTTCTAGTTCCTTTATTCTTTGCAATACTTCTTCTATTTCTTTTTCTAGTCTTTCTCTATTTGCTTCATTATTTTGGATTCTCTCATTTGAAATACCTATTTCTGAATTTATTTTTTCAATTTTATTTGTGCTTTCAAATCCAATATTCTGCATTTCTTCTATTTTTGATGTTATTTGATTAATTTCTTCGTTTAGTTTCTCTTTTGCGCTTTGCAAGCCAGACATTTTTTCGTTTTCGTCCTTATTTTGTTCTTCTACTATCTTAATGTCTTCTACTAATTTTGATAGTTTTTCTTTGTATTCTTCTATATTATGTAAAAATAGCCCTACTTCAATGTTTTTTAGTTCTTCTCGTAAGTCTAAATATCTTCTAGCTTTTTCTGATTGAACTTTTAGCGGTTCTATGTTTCCCTCTATTTCTGTTAGAATATCATTTATTCTAAGCAAGTTTAGTTTAGTTTGTTCTAGCTTTTTCTCCGATTCAGCCTTCCTCGTCCTATATTTTACTATACCTGCTGCTTCTTCAAATATTTTTCTTCTATCTTCTGATTTATTACTTAAAATCTCATCAATTTTACCTTGTCCAATTATGCTATATCCGTCTTTTCCTATACCTGTGTCCATGAATAGTTCTAGTACATCTTTTAGCCTACAAGGCACTTTATTTATAAAGTATCCTGTTTCTCCACTTCTGTATAGCTTTCTTGTTACTGTAACTTCGCTATATTCAATAGGAAGCTTACCATCGGTGTTGTCTATAACTATTGATACTTCTGCAAATCCAAGTGATTTTCTTGCTTGCGTTCCTGCAAAGATTACATCTTCTGATTTTGCTCCTCTTAATGATTTCATGCTTTGCTCACCAAGCACCCATCTAATACTATCTGATATATTACTTTTTCCAGAACCATTTGGTCCTATAACTGATGTTATTCCGTTTTTTAATTCTAATACTGTTTTATCTGCAAAGGATTTGAATCCTTGTAATTCTAGCCTTTTTAAATACATTTGTTACACCTACTTTTTGTTTCTTTTGATTATTATTTTTACTTACTAAATTATATAGTATTTATTATGGTTTTTCAATATTTTTTCTAGAATTAGAATCATGTTGTAGTTCGTTTAGTTTTTCAAGGCACATTAAAAGAAGGAGTCCTCTTTCATCAGGAGCTCCCCTTTTAATATAATTTGCTTCTATTTTATTATGAAACATTACTCTTATTAAAGTACTCTATCATATGAACTATTGTATCTTGATTATTTGGTTTTAATTTGTCAAAACCAAATAGCGCGCTATTTATCTCTTTTTTACCTTTAATGTCCAAATATCTACTAAATATTTCATCTAGTCCAATGCCAAATGTATTACAAATTTTTACTAAGACCTCATATGATGGTTTTGACCTATCTTGTTCAATGTCTCCAATGTACCTTGGTGAGCACTCGACTGCCTCAGCTAACTTCTCTTGTGTAAATCCGTGGCTTTTTCTTATAGCTTGAATATTCTTTCCGATTTTTATTACCTTTGCTTTCTTCATCTTCTACCCCTTACTATAAAAATTTACTTATATGATAACAAAGGTATTAGTTATATTAAACGAATTAAGTTCGTATATTATTGTTATATTTTTCCTGTTTTTTTTACATTTATAATACTTTTATTTTATATGTTTTAGGTTCTTTACATCTTCTATTATTTTTTGTATGTTTAAACTATTAAATTTTCTATTCTCCATTAAAATTTTTCCATTTACTATTGTCGTTTCAACACTAGTACCCGAAGTATTATATACCAAATTTGAAATTATATTATTATTTGGAAATATTTTTATATTGTCTAATTTTGGTTCAGTATTTACAATAATTATATCTGCCTTTTTTCCGACTTCTATACTTCCAATTTCATTATCTAATCCAACTATTTTGGCTCCACCTATTGTTGCCATTTTGATTATCTCTTTAGCACCAATTCTTTCTTCATTTTCATGAATGCCCCCTTGTGCAAGAGCTGCTATTTTCATTGTTTCAAACATATCTAAGTTATTTCCTGAACCTTGTCCATCTGTTCCTAAGCCAATGTTTATTCCTTCTTTAGAATATTTAGTTATGTCTGCAATCTTACATCCTAATCTAAAGTTTGATATAGGATTGTGTGAAATTCCACATTTCATTTCTTTTAATTCTTTTAAATCATAACTGTTTAATTTTACTCCATGTGCTAAAATAGTATGAATTCCTGCAAAATGTTGTTTTAAAACATTTATAGCTAAATCATTGTGCTTTTCACGTATATCATCTATTTCATTTATACTTTCTAAAAAGTGTATATGTATTGGCAAATTATATTCTAATGCCAACTTTCTTGAAATTTCTAATAATTCATCTGAGCAAGTATATAAGCTATGTGGTGCAACTGAATATGTTATTAAACTATTGTTGTTGTCTCTAGTTTCATATAATTTTTTAAATTCTTGTATTCTCTTATTGGATTCTTTTTCTCCATCATTATCCATTAATACTCTAGTTATTGTTGCTCTTATTTTAGTATCTTCTACTGCTTTTCTTATGCTTTCTGATATAAAATAATGATCATTTACATATGTAGTCCCTGTTGATAGCATTTCTACTATTGAAAGCATGCTCGCATTATATACTTGTTCTTCTGTTAAATGTTCTTCTATCGGCCAAACCTTATCATTAAGCCATGTATATAAATTACAGCCTTCAAATGTAGCTCTAAATAAGCTCATTGCTATGTGGGCATGTGTATTTACTAGGCCTGGCATTATTACTTTATTTGTGGCATTTATAGTTTTTTCGCCTTTTATTGGTTCTATTTTTTCTGCTATTCTCTCTATATTATCGTTTTTTATTCGTACATCTAGTTTTTTTATTTTCACATCTCCATCTTCAAAAATTAAAACTTTACCGTTTTTTATAAGCATTAAACCACTCCTTTGTACAAATATTTATGCTATTATTATACATTTTTAGCTAGCTAATTGCAATCAATATATAATAAAAAATCGTCTTGAATTTTATATATGAATTTCAGTTTGCAAATTTTTTATTAAATTTGAATATAAATTGAAATTCCTATTTAAGACGATTTTTTACATTTTTTAGACACTGATATGTTATTTAATAATTTATTATTCTATCTAATTTTATAATTTGTTTTTTTTGAGAATTGTAAATGTACCATCTGGTTGTTTTTCAAGTTTAATTTCAGATTTTAAGCAAACTATAGGACGAAGTCCCTGAAGGTTGTGGCTATATTCATTTGTACCTAAATCACCATTATAGTCTACATTCATAATAAAATCTTTGCTGTAATCCGAAGGCGATGCTATCCACATTGAAGTAGTTTTGCTTGTATTGGGCTTAATATAAATTTCATTATAATCGTTTGCCACTCCATTTTGTCCATAGTCCCACGAGCCCCCATACCATCTTATTTGATATCCATTGGAATTTATATTTCCACATTCTAAGTATTTACTTTGGTGAGTATCTTTATATGATTCACAATACATCTCTAGTGTTGGCCCTCCTATTGCATATTCTGCATCTTCTCCTGCATATGTACTCCAGATGTTTGTGTCCATCATATATGCAGTTGCTTTTATATTTTCGTTTGTATTTTCTTCATATTTTTCTAAATATTGATTTAGCCATTTTATTCCTTTGCTATTTTCTTTTATATATTTCGCACCTCCTGAATAATCATTTATTACATTGTTAAAGCTTATTTGATAATCGCTATCTCCTTTTGTCACAGGTGTTCCGTTTTTTCCATTGGGTGCTTTATCGTAAGATATATAATCATCTGCAATTAGATATATATTACTATTATCTGCATAGAATATTCTCCATTTTTGCACTCCATTATTTTCACACTCATATCCTTTTACTTCTGCTCCATAATATCTTTTTGCATATTTAGCTATATCTTGCGAACTCATTGGTACCGACAATTGCATTTCCCCATCTTCTTTTATAACATTTGTATATTCTTCTAATATAGAATTCATCTTCTTTTCATCTTCAAATGTAACATTTGCTGTTGTGTCACTCGCTTTTTTTGATTGTGAAGCTATTCCTCCATCCCCTAATACCATATTTATAGTGGCTGTAGATATTATTATTATTACCACTATGGCTATACTTAAAGTTAATAGTGTTACACCTTTATTTATTCGTGCCTTTAATTTCATATACTCACTTCCTTTGTTATTTTATTCTATTATTTTTAAGCTCCCATCAGATTGACTCTGAAGTATAGTTTCAGATTTTAAACAAACTATTGGGCGAAAACCATAGCCCTTACCATTATAATAATATGATTCTATACTATTACTATAATATCCTCCCATTAAATTGGTATTATTATAGTCCGAAGGCGAAGCAATCCACATTGCAGCAGCTTTACTTGTATTGGGCTTAATATAAATTTCATTATAATCGTTTGCCACTCCATTTTGTCCATAGTCCCACGAGCCTCCATACCATCTTATTTGATATCCATTGGAATTTATATTTCCACATTCTAAGTATTTACTTTGGTGAGTATCTTTATATGATTCACAATACATCTCTAGTGTTGGCCCTCCTATTGCATATTCTGCATCTTCTCCTGCATATGTACTCCAGATGTTTGTGTCCATCATATATGCAGTTGCTTTTATATTTTCGTTTGTATTTTCTTCATATTTTTCTAAATATTGATTTAGCCATTTTATTCCTTTGCTATTTTCTTTTATATATTTCGCACCTCCTGAATAATCATTTATTACATTGTTAAAGCTTATTTGATAATCGCTATCTCCTTTTGTCACAGGTGTTCCGTTTTTTCCATTGGGTGCTTTATCGTAAGATATATAATCATCTGCAATTAGATATATATTACTATTATCTGCATAGAATATTCTCCATTTTTGCACTCCATTATTTTCACACTCATATCCTTTTACTTCCGCTCCATAGTATTTGCCCGCATCTTTAGATATTTCTTTTGAGCTCATTGGCACTGTTATTTTACTTATACTATCTTCTGACATTGTTTGAGAGTATTCTTCTGTTAAACTGTTCATAAGCTGGTCTTCTTTGTTAATTTTGTTTATCGCTATGCTATTTTTCTTTTGTGCTTGTGATACTAAGCCGTTATCACCTAATGTCATATTTATAGTAACACTTGAAAGAATTATTAATATAATTATTGTTATTCCCAATGTAAGTAATGTAACACCTTTCTCACTATTTTTTTTCGTTTTTACATTCATTTATATTTTTCCTCCGTTCTTCCATAAAATATTATGCTTTTGTCAATTTTATTTATATTTATGCTTAATTTACATCTTCACCTTTACATTGATTTTATTTTATATTAACTACTGTTATTTTGCAATACCTTTTTATTATTCTTTTCACTTATAATTAATTTTAATTTTTTTCACTTTTTAAGAATAATACAAATAAATGTCGTGAGCAAACCAACTAAAGATTATTAAATACTCACGACATTTCATATAAAACTAATATTAATCTCCAGCTAAAACTAATATACCTAATTTATAACCTAACACATATTACTATGTGAATAAGCTAATTCACCAAATATATTAATCAGTCGCTCGACTACAAATGCACTCATAATAACCATATTCATCCTCGTGGGACTAATAACAACTATTATTAAATACAAGAATAATCTTAACTTTGAATATATTACATATGTTCCAACCATACTTATTTAATTATATCTACAAAATAAAATTAAATAAATATAATTTTGTACAGCTTACGCACAAATAATATACTCTCATCGCCGACATATAATAATATAAGGTCATTACACTATTATACATCTTTGCTCGAACAATATAAAACATTATATTTAACATCTTATATTACTCTTAGTTCAACTAATATTAATCTTATACTAGTATTATGCTCGATTATTTTTTTATTATTCATAAATTTTTAAAATTTTTTTACAGCACAATTGTATTTAATAGAAATTTATAAGCAATTTATATGTATATTTTTTGTTACAGGACAATGATTTTATTTTAATATTCTGCTGAAATCCTAATAAAATGTATATTTTTCAAATATAATTTTTTAAAATATTGAACTTATATAAATTTTATAGTATTATAATAATGTAAAACATAAGAAAACTTGCACATACTTGTGCAAAAAGGAAGGAACATGTTATGTATAAAGAAAAGTTTGATTTTTATAGTCCAGTAAATTTAAAATCATATAACTTAGATAAAACCATGAGATATCAGCTTGACATATTAGGGAGCTTAGATTTCTTTACAAGAAGGCATAGCGAAAATGTTGCAAATCTAACTTGTAGAATTTGTGAATATTTTCATTTTAATCAAAAATTTACCATTTATTGTACAATTTGTGCATATCTTCACGATATTGGTAAATTATTTATTCCTTCTGAAATCTTGAACAAACCAGGAAGATTAACAGATGAAGAGTTTGAAATAATGAAAACACATACTACAAAAGGTTATGAAATGTGCATGAAGGATTTAAAATTAAGGCCATATGCAATTGGCGCTTTGAACCATCACGAAGCATTAAATGGCTCTGGCTATCCTAATGGCATAACAAAAATACCTATGGAAGCACAAATTATACGTGTTGCAGATGAATATGATGCTATAGTAACCAAAAGGCAATATACAACCCACGTAAATATATCTGAAACACTAAAAGATTTAATAAAAGATGCTAGGCCAGATCCTAAATTTGTTGCTCTTGATCAATTAGCTCAAAATTCCAAAGTAGGAAAAATAAATAAGCGCGTTTTAAAAATTTTATTTAAAGTTGTTATAGATGATATTTTATATGAAATCGCTTGTTTGTATGAATATTTAGATTACTTAAAAGAAAATATCAAGCGTTTAGAATTAATATGTAAATATGCAGAAAAGGCAGAAGAAGCAAAAACCGATAAGAAAAAAGAATACTATAGAGAAGGAATGAAAATGCTTTTTCAAATCGATGAAAATTTTGAAAATTACAGGCAGGTATTTGAAGAATATAAAGATGCATTAGAAATTCGTACAGATAGAATTGATAAACTACGCAATGAGATTAAAATAATAAAGAAATTGGAAGTGTAAATTTGCGCAAATGGGGTCAGACCCCATTTGCGCATTATAGCCCGAAACTGACTCCCAGAGCACTATTTAGCTTTGTTATTATTTTTTCGTCATCTATGTGTCCTATTTTTTCCTTTAATCGACTTTTATCAATTGTTCTAATTTGCTCTGTTAATACAACAGAGTCTTCTTTTAATCCATTCTCTTGTGAGCCTATTTCTATATGTGTTGGTAATTTATTTTTTCCAGTTTGAGATGTTATTGCTGCTGCAATTACAGTTGGACTGTGTTTATTTCCAATATCATTTTGTATTATTAATACAGGTCTAATTCCTCCTTGCTCAGAGCCAACTACTGGACTTAAGTCTGCATAAAACATATCTCCTCTTTTTATTACCATATTCTTCACTCCTAATGTTTCTATATTTAAGGCTTATTTTTTGATATATTTTAATTTAGTTCGATAAATATAAATATTAGTATAATTTAGCATTTGGCAATTTTGTTTTAAAGGCCAATACATCTTTTTGTTCTAAGTTATTTATTTTTATCTCGTTATATAATATGTAGACTTGCTGTTTTTCGTTAATGTTATCTATTACCAGTTTTACTGGTTTTGCTGTTTCTTTGTTTATATATAGTTTTTTTGTAGCAATGTTATTTTCGTTTATTTTTACGTTTGTTTCCATTATAATTTCTTCTTTTTCTTCGTATAACTTATTATCTTCTTTATACTCTTTAATAAATGAGTCTAAAAATAAAAAGTTATTTGCTATATAATTATAATTTTCATAAATTTTGCTTAGATTGTATTTTGAATTTTTTATGGTAAGATTGTTTCCATCATATATTATTTCTGTTCCTGCAATTGTTTCTGGCTCTTCTACTACTTGTTTTACTATATTGGGACTTTTGTATTTTTGCTGTATAACATATTTATTTGTATTTTTATTGCTTTGCACTGTTACCGATATTTTTGCTTCATACGAACTCATACTTAAAATATATTTTTCAATTTCCTCAATGTTTTTATTACTCATATTATTGCCAGTTTCTGAATTTTTATAATAATTTTTTAGTAAAAAAAATAAAATTATTAATATTAAAATGCTTAAAACTATTAAAACAGCTTTTCTTTTTTTCATAAATTTGGTTCACCTCTTTCTTTTTAATTATATATCCAACTTTAGGTCTATATGTATATTTTGCGTTTAAAAATCTTGGTGAACTTTTCTGAATAATTTTTTTATTAAATAGAATATAGCCCTGTTTGACTTATGCCTGAATAGAGTTATTAATATAAGGCAAGAGCTAATATATTAAAAATGTGCAAGCGAATATGGAATGGAAAGTGATTTGAAATTACTAATTCTTGAGGAATTTTTGTAGGGAATCTCGCGCTGTGCCGTGAGGGCGCTACAAAAATTTCTTTAGAATTAGTGTGAAAATCAGCTTGACCGACATATCGTTTGCACATTTTTAATATATTAGCTCTTGCTCTATATTTAGTATCTACCATTTGGCATAGGTCATACTGGTCTATAATAAAATAAAAATTTCGCAATATAAAAGTTTTGCAAATCTGCAAAACTTTCAATTTAAATATTTTCAAAATAGGCTTTGAGACACTCAAATAATTCATCTTTACTCTCTATCCTATTTATTTTTTCACGAGTAGCACTTGCATCTTTTAAACCTCTAATATAGTATGCTAGGTGTTTTCTCATTTCTTTAATTGCAATATTTTCTCCTTTTTCCTTTATTTCTAATTCTATATGCTCTAAAATAATTTGTAGTTTCTCTTCATTTGTAATTATTCTTTGCTCTTTTCCTTGTAGATAATTTATTATTTCTTCAAAAATAAAAGGATTTCCTATTGCTGCTCTTCCTATCATAATTCCGTCTACATTTGTTTCTTCAAACATTCTTTTTGCATCTTCTTTGCTCTTTATATCTCCATTTCCTATTACAGGAATTTTTACCGCTTCTTTTACTTTTTTTATAATTTGCCAGTCAGCTTGTCCAGAATAAAACTCTGCTCTTGTCCTTCCATGTATGGTTATTGCTGAAACTCCTACTTTTTCTAAAATCTTTGCTACTTCTACTGCAACTATGCTACTACTATCAAAACCTTTTCTTATTTTTACTGTTACTGGAACTTTAGATTTTTTTACAACTGCTTCTGCCACTTTTTCTAATAGTTCTAAATTTGTTAGTAATTTGCTTCCATCTCCATTTTTTACTATTTTAGGCGCAGGACAGCCCATATTTACATCTACAATGTCCACAATATTGCTAACATATTCACTCGCAAATCCCATTGTTTCTATATCACTTCCGAATATTTGAGCTGCTACTGGTCTTTGCTCATCTTCTATGTTAAGAAGCAAATTAGTTTTTGAATCATTATAAAATAACCCTTTACTACTTACCATTTCAGTACAAGTAAGACCTGCACCATATTTTTCGCATATACGTCTAAATGGCAGGTCTGTTATCCCTGCCATTGGCGCCAAAAGTATATTGTTTTTTAGTTCTACATTTCCTATTTTTAGTTTCTTTAAATACATTTTTATTCTCCATTCATTACCCATCTATCTAGTAGCTCATTAGTCTTATTATTATAATTCACAGCTTAACGCCCTTTTATATATTCAGATTTAATATATTCAAAATATATGAGAATATGGAATGGAATGTGATTTGAATTAGAAATTCTATAAAAATTTTGTTAGGGAATCTCACGCCTCGCCGTGAGGGCGCTGACAAAATTTTAGTAGAATTTCTTTGAAAATCAGCTTGACCGACATATTAGAAATATATTTTGAATATATTAAATTTGAATGTAGTAGAGACTATTTAAGCTGTGCATTATAAAATTTTATTTACATTTTAGTCTATAAAAATGGCCTTTTGTCTTCTTCCAGAAATATTAAGTAATATTCCAATCATTATAAAATTGCTAAGCAATGAACTACCACCATAACTTACAAATGGAAGAGGTATTCCTGTTATAGGAAGAAGCCCCATTGTCATTCCTATGTTTTCTAGCATGTGGAAGAAAAATACTCCCGCTATTCCCATTGCAATATATGAACCCATATCGTCTTTTGCAGTTTTTGCCACATATAGTGCTTTTGTGACCAGCACCACATATAGAATTATAACTCCTGCTGCTACAATAAATCCCATTTCTTCACCTATTAAAGCGAAGATAAAGTCGGTTGTTTTTGGGTATAAAAAGCCTAATTGGGTTTGGTTTCCTTTAAATAATCCCATTCCAAATAGTTCTCCTGCCCCTATTGCAAGTTTTGATTGTATAATATTGTATCCAGCTCCTCTTGGGTCTAGGTCTGGGTTTAAAAATACATCTATTCTTGTTTTAGCATGCTCTGGAAGTACGAAGAAATATAGTAATGGCACCGCTATAATTACTAATAATATTGCAGATATTATATACCTCTTTTTTATTCCTGCTGTAAATAATATGAATACTAGTGCCATAATAAATGCTAATGCTGTTCCATAATCTGGTTGTTTAATTATTAGTAATGTTGGAACTGCAAATACTAGTAAAACTAGTAATAGTTTTGGTATTCTACTTATTTCATCTCTACCATTTTTTTGGATTTTACATATAACAAATGTAAGCATTAAAATTGTTATGATTTTGGCAAGTTCTGCTGGTTGAATTGAAAATGGCCCTATATTAAACCAACTTGTTGCACCATTTATTGGTTCTGTAAATAATACTGCTATGAGAAGCATTATTATTATTCCATACAGAATTGGGGATATTTTTACTATAAAATCATAATCTATAAATATTATTATTATCATAACAGGAATACTTATTGCAACCCACATAATTTGCTTTTTTAATTCTTCATAGTCTGAGTTTTTGGTTGCCGATGTTAATGCAACCAAACCAATTGCTATTAGTATTAGGGTGCATATTAGTATTCCCCATTCAATATTTTTAAGAATTTTTCTCTTCATTATCAACCTCACTTGCTATATTGTTTGCTTTGCCATTACTTGAAGCTTGGTCTTCCTCTTCTCTATCCGTTTCTGAGCTACTTTCTATATTTTGCCCTTTATTTTCATAACTTTTTTCTTGTACTTCATCTGATAATTCTTCGTTTGCTTTTTCTACATTTTCTGTTTCTTCTAGAACTTTTTCTGAATTGCTTTCTAATTTATCGTTATGAATTTCTTCTTGCGCTTTTGTATCATTTTTACTTTTTCCTTCTAATTTTCTAGCTTCGTTTTTTATTGTAATTATTGGTATATTAGCATATAAAGCTGGTGCTCCTACTCCACCATCTTCATTTTCTTTATTTGTTAGTCTAACGTCCATTGCCTTTTCATCTATATCTATATATTTTTTTATTACTTCAATTATTTCCTGCTTCATCATTTCTAAAAAGTCTGCCGAGATATTTGCTCTATCTTGCGCTAAAACTAAGTGCAATCTTTCTTTAGCAGTACTTTTTGATTCTTCTTTTTCGCTTTTCTTAAATTTTTTGAAAAACTTTGTAATGTTATTAAACATATTAAACCTCCGCTAGTATTAATGTTTACCTTTTGCGAAAAAACTTTTTACTTTACTAAATAAACCATCTTTTCTTCCAGGAATTGTTACATCTATATTTTCTCCTAGTACTCTTCTTGCTATTTCCATATAAGCTTTTCCAGATGGTGCTTTGTCTTTTACAACAACCGGTTCTCCTTTATTCGTTTGAGTTATTATATATTCGTCATCTGGTACAACACCTATTAAATCAATAGATAAAAGATCTACAATATCTTCTACATCCATCATCTCGCCTTTTTTTATCATTGCAGGTCTTATTCTATTTATAATTAATTCTGGATTTTTTATTTCAGATGCTTCCAATAATCCTATTATTCTGTCTGCATCTCTTATAGCAGATATTTCTGCTGTTGTAACAACAATTGCTCTATTGGCTCCTGCTATCGCATTTTTGAATCCTTGTTCTATTCCTGCTGGACAATCTATTAGTATATAATCAAATTCCTCTTTTAGTTTATTTATAAGTTCTTTCATTTGTTCTTCATTTATTGCACTTTTATCTCTTGTTTGGGCCGCTGGTAATAGGAATAATTCATTGAATCTTTTATCTTTTATAAGGGCTTGTCTTAGTTTACATTTTTCTTCTACAACATCTACTATGTCATATACTATTCTATTTTCTAGTCCCATTACAACATCTAGATTTCTAAGCCCAATATCTGTGTCTACCAAAGCTACTTTTTTACCTTTTAAGGCTAACGCTGAACCAAGATTAGCTGTTGTAGTTGTTTTTCCTACTCCACCTTTTCCGGATGTTATAACTATAACCTCTCCCATATATTTTCCTCCTTGTATTTTTGTACTGTTTACAATAAAAATGCACAATTTTAAACATTATTATATACGCAAAAGCCTAAAAGGTCAATGTTTTAAAGGAAAATTAAGAAAAAAGTTAAGAATCTTTCTTAACTTTTATTTAAAAATTATATTCGCTTCTGGCTTTTTGATAAGCATTTCTTATTTCGCTATCACTTAGCACTCTATTATATACTAAAAAATTATACATTTTTAAGTTCGTTGCATTTTGTCCATTATTTCTTGTTGCTAAGATTCTAATATTATTACTTGTTTTTAGTCCAATAGTATTATTTACGGTTGCTTTTAGTTCGCCATTCTCATAAAATTTCATTTCTGTATTATTCAATGTAACAGCATAATTATAAATTCCATTTTTATTAAAAGTATAATCGTATTTACACTGGTTTAATGAATTTGCTCCTCTGTTTGTAATAAAAGACTGATAATTAAAAACTCCATTAAAACTACTTGTATCTGTATCTCCCCATATTGCACCAGATAATTTATTTCCATTTATTGTATATATAATAGTTCTTTCTGTATTATTTAAACTTATTGGTGTGTCAACATATGAATCTAAGTTTCCATCATGATTTGATAGTGTAATGCAATTTTTTTCCCAATAGAATTCTGAGGTATTAGGTGTTTTAGAAAATATGCCATCATTATCATTACCGCTTAAGTCTTTCCAAATATTGGTTATACTACTATGTCCATTTCCCGTATTGTTATTTCCATCATAGTATAGTATTAAACCGTCTTTTGTATATTCTCCTTCTGGTTCTACTTTTTTTGTTAGGACACTATATATTTCTGCGGCTTTTTCATTATCTGCTTCATAAGACTCTTTTACTTTCATTGCTGTTGTTAGTTGCTCTCTTTTTACTACATTGGATGTTAAAAATACTGCCATTAGTATAATTAGCATTCCTAGTAAAACCACCGAGGTATATACTGCCATAGAGCCTTTATTTTCTTTTATTTTTACTAACATATTTATTCCTCCTTGGTTTATTAATTAATATGATAATTCAACTTAAAAATAATGTCAATTATTTATATTTATTTTTTGATTTTTTTGTAATAATATGCAATATTTTTTGAAAACCATTGATAAGTTTGCAAAAAAAATATATAATATATGTTAGATTGCAAACAAGAGAGGAATGAATTTAGAGATGAAAATAAGTGATAGGGCAAAAGATATTATTGAGTGGATTGTATGTATCTTAATTGCATTTATTCTTGCTTTATTAATAAGATATTATATAGGAACTCCAACCATTGTTAAACAACCTTCAATGTATCCTACTTTAAAAGAAAATCAACGTTTAATTTTAAATAGATGGACTAGAACTACTAAACAAATGCCTGAACGTGGTGATATTATTACTTTCGAAGCTCCTTCAATGACATATGTTTCTGAAGACCGTTTTAATAACAATGTAATTGCTCGATATGAAAATGAACCTACAAATTGGTTTAGCAAGTTTGTTTATTATGTTTTAGAAATAGGGAAAGAAAGTTATATAAAAAGAGTAATTGGTTTACCTGGTGATCATATCCAAATTAAAGATGGTAAAGTATTTGTAAATGGTTCTGAATTAGATGAGCCATATTTGCAAGAAGGTGTAGCTACAAATGCAGAAAGTCCTGTTTTTACAGATTTAGTTGTTCCAGATAATTGTGTATTTGCTATGGGAGATAACAGGGAACATTCTACTGATTCTAGATCTTTTGGTTGTATTCCTTTAGAAAAAATTGAAGGAAAAGTATGGCTTAGATTTTGGCCTTTAAATTTATTTGGAAAAATAAACTAGGTGAGGTGAAAATTTGAATTTTATTAATATTATAGGAAATGATAAAGTAAAAGAATTATTAACTAACTCCATAAATTCAAATAATTTAGTCCATAGCTACATGTTTGTTGGGCCTGATGGTATTGGTAAAAAACTTTTTGCAACTGAACTTTCTAAAATAGTACTATGTACTTCTACTGAAAAAGCTTGCAATAGCTGTTCTTCTTGCATAAAGTTTAATAGTAACAATCATCCCGACTTTACTATAATTGATTCAGAAGATGGTAAAAACATAAAAATAGGTCAAATCCGATTATTGCAAGAACAAATATCCGAAAAGCCTATAGTATCCGATAAGAAAGTATATATTATTAATAACTCTGATTTAATGACTGTTGAGGCTCAAAATTGCTTACTAAAGACTTTAGAAGAGCCTCCAGAATATGCATTAATTATACTTATTTTATCTAATGAAAACAAATTGCTAAATACTATCAAATCAAGATGTACAAAGATTTCATTTAATAAATTAACTAGCGAAGATTTACAAACTTATTCTAGAACTAATAATCTTGAAATTAACGATACTTTATTAAATATTTGTGATCGGTAGCATTGGTAAATTGATAAAATTGCAAAATAATATTGAAATATATAAGTCGTTGGATAATATTGTAGATGATATTGATACAAAAGACATTGCTGATATTTGGCAAGAATCTGAAATATTATATAAATCTAAAGATAGCATCAATAATTTGCTTGATTATTTAAATATAGTATTTTTTAATAAATTATTAAATTCAAAGAATAAAGAATTTATAATTGCTATTAAAATTGTAGAAAATACGAAAAAGAGATTAGCTAGTAATGCAAATTATGATATGTGTATAGATAATCTTTTGCTCAAAATATGGGAGGATTTTAATGAAAATAATTGTAGGAGTTAGGTTTAAAAAAACCGGGAAAATATATTTTTTTGACCCAGGAGATTTACGAGTTAGTGTTAAAAATAAAGTTATGGTTGAAACTTCTCTTGGAGAAGAATTAGGAGAGGTAGTTGTAAAAAAGAAACTTTATCATGTTGATGATTTAAATACCCCCCTAAAGAAGATAATTAGAATTGCTAGTCATAAAGATATAAAACATTTTGAAGATAATAAAAAGAAAGAAAAAGAGGCTTTTAAAGTATGTCAGAATAAAATTAAGAAGTTGAATCTTGCTATGAATTTAACAGACGTTGAATATAGCTTTGATAATAGTAAACTTTTATTTTATTTTACGGCAGACGGCAGAATAGATTTTAGAGAATTAGTAAAGGAATTAGCTGCTATTTTTAAAACCAGAATAGAATTGAGACAAATTGGTGTACGTGATGAGGTAAAAAGAATTGGAGGTAATGGCGTTTGTGGAAGAGAACTTTGTTGTTGTTCTTTTTTAAACAATTTCGAGACTGTTTCTATAAAAATGGCTAAAGAGCAAAATATGTCTCTTAATCCTTCTAAGATATCTGGCAATTGTGGTAGACTTATGTGTTGTTTAAAATACGAACAAGATGTATATGAAGATAAGTTAAGTCACCTACCTAAAATTGGTGCAATAGTTAAAACAGAAGATGGCGAAGGAACTGTTGATTCAATTGAAACTTTAAAGGAAATAGTTAAAGTTAAGTTAAAAGATGAAAACAATGAAACATATTATAAAAAATATGAAGCTAAAGATATAAAAATTATTAAAAATGCATCTTCTGAAATAATTGACGAAGAGGAAAAAGCAAATATGGAAGAGCTTCAAAAATTGGAAGAATTGGAAAAGCAGGATTCTAAAGAAGATAATGATGATATCTACGATTAAATTTTAATATAGAATTGATAATTAAAATTTTAAGATGTTATTAATTTTAATTAATATAGAAGATAAATGAAGATATCGAGAGATAATCGTTCATTTATAGCGATAGGAGGTGAATGCAATGGCTTATAAGATTACTGATAAATGCATTAGTTGTGGTGCTTGTGCAGCAGCATGCCCAATGCAATGTATATCTCAAGGAGATGAAAGATATGTAATTGACGAATCTGTATGTATAGGATGCGGTTCATGTGCTGCAACATGTCCTGTAGGAGCACCAGAGGACAATGAATAATATCTTACATATTAACATATAATAAAAAAGGATGTATTTATTACATTCTTTTTATTTAATTGGATTATAGCCATATTAACTGAAAAGGATATACTCACATCTTCTTTAGGATTTCCTTCTTATAGTCGGAAACCTAAATTGCTACGAATAAGGGGCAACATTTGTCGTTTTGTTCTTATAATTTAATTAAATACAATAATTTATTAATTTTTTCTTAATTTTTTATTGCTATTTTTTAATTTATATTGTATAATTATTACATATTATGTCGAAATAAGGAGGATGGTTTATGGAAGAAAAGAAATCTAATGGATTAGCTATAGCAGCTTTAGTACTAGGTATTGTATCTATTGTATTTAGCTTTATAGGTCTTTCTTGGTTAGGTTTAATACTTGGTATAGTTGGTATAATTTTAGCTGTAATGGCTAAAAAGAAAAATCCAACAGGAATGGCAACCGCAGGTTTAGTACTTTCTATAATAGGTACTGTTCTTTGTGCACTTATATTTGTTGCTTGCGTAGCATGCATCGGTGCAGTAGGAACAGCTGGTGGAATTGCATCATCATTATATTAATAGATTTTAATTAATATATTTTTAAGGTAAGCAATTTAATTGTTTACCTAATTTTGGCTCAATGTCAATAGTTGGGGTAGAATACCTGAAAAGTATTTCTATCTCAGCTTTTTTTATGGGTCAAAAATTCCA
>CALXND010000011.1 GCA_944389655.1 uncultured Clostridia bacterium
GCTGTGCATATTTGCGAAGCAAAATGCACATGTGGACGTCGAAATCTTCGATTTCGTTAACGTCCAATTTTCTTATTCAACAACTCTTTGAATATCAGCACCAAGATTTCTAAACTTTTCTTCTATTTTCTCATAACCTCTATCAATATGATGAATATTATATAATTCGGTTGTTCCATTAGCTGCAATTCCTGCAATTAATAAAGCCGCACCAGCTCTTAAATCACTAGCATATACAGGAGCGCCAGAAAGTTCTTTGACACCTTCAAATATTGCAGTTTTTCCTTGAGCAGTAATATGAGCCCCCATTTTATTTAATTCATTTGTATATTGAAATCTAGAATCCCAAATACTTTCATTTATAATGCTTGTACCATCAGCTAAAGATAGAACAACTCCCATTTGAGGTTGCATATCTGTTGGAAAACCTGGATAAGGTAAAGTTTTAATATTGGCTTTTGTTGGTCTTTTATTAGTCCATACTCTAATTGTATCTCCTAAATCTTCTACATTTCCGCCAATCTCTAAGATTTTAGCAGTAATACAATCCAAATGCTCAGAGATACAATTTTTAATTAAAATATCTCCTCTTGTAGCAATTGCAGCAAGCATAAAAGTACCAGCTTCAATTTGGTCAGGAACAACAGAATATGTACCTTCATGTTTTAATTCCTTAACACCATTAATTTTTATTACATCTGTACCAGCACCACGAATATCTGCTCCCATAGTATTTAAAAAGTTAGCAACATCAACAATATGAGGTTCCTTGGCAGCATTATCAATTGTAGTTGTCCCTTCAGCAAGAACACTTGCAAGCATTACATTAATAGTAGCTCCTACAGAAACAACATCCATATAAATAGGAGATCCCACCAATTTTTTTGCTTTTGCAGATATTTTCCCCTGTCCGACATCAACTTTAGCACCTAGCAATTCAAAACCTTTAATATGCTGATCAATAGGTCTTGCGCCTAAATTACAACCACCTGGCAGACCAACTTCAATTTGCCCACGTCTTCCAAGCATGGCACCAATTAAATAATAAGACGCTCTAAACTTGCTAGTCTTATCTAAAGGTGCTGCTTTTCCATCTATTTCTCTGGTATCTATTGTAATTTCATTTGGTGTATTCCATGTGATTTTTGCACCTAAATCTGTTAAAATATCACATGTGATTTTAACATCACTTATATTTGGTAAATTATTGATAGTATATATTCCTTCTAATAATAATGTAGCAGGAAGTATTGCAACAGCGGCATTTTTAGCACCACAAATTGTAACTTCTCCCTTCAATCTGGTTTTTCCGTTAATCACTAATTTTTCCAATTCATTACCCCCAATTAAGTACGTAAAATACTATTTCTATTTTGATAAAAAAATAGAGCTTAATTACATATTTAAACCCTATCTATAATTTATAACATATTTTTGCTAAAAATACAATACTAATTTTATTACTCATTTTTAGCAAAAGTCATACTCTTAAAAAATTCAATTAAGCTAAACTTAAATTTAATATCTGAACTCTCGTTATCACTTATAATACTATATTCCTCATCATTTAAATTTTCTTTCATTATTTCTTTAGATTCATCAGGTACTACACCAGATGTAACATCTACAAAACAAAGAGGAGGAAACATTACGCACCACCAATTTTGTCCTTGTGCAGAACCAATTTCTATTCTTAGAGCATCGTAATTAGCAGCAGGAAAACTTATATCTCCATAGCTCTTAGTAGGAAAGTCAAAATTACCAATTTTTACGGTAACATCATAATCATATCCATTATCAACTATAACTTGTTTTGCAATTTCTTCAAATTCGCTTAAATGTTCAGTAGCAAGTAGTATTACGTCCTCTTTAGAAGAACAGTTCTTAGAAATTTCATTCATGTACTCTAATACTTTATCACGAACTTTATATTTTAAATTTTGATCTTCTGTACTATCACTATTTGCTATAACATGTAGCCTAAATACGCTATTAGATAAATCTTTAGAAACTGCATCTACGTAAGAAATTGCAGATATAAAAACAAATAGAGAAAATAGAATTAAAACTATAAAAAATCTTTTAAAAAAACCAAAATTAATAAATTTTAATATTTTTTTCATTTGAACCTCCTACTAAAAAATAGATTAACATTTTTTCAAATTTTTGCTTGTACTAAAATTATTTACTAATTTAAAAATTTTATACTGTTTTTCCAAAATTTTATTTAAAAATAAGAAAAACTAACCTTGTTATATACGGAAAGATAGTTATAAGCACTAGAATATTAAGAAAAGTCGATTTTTTTCATATAATAAAATATCTTGTAATTAATAAAAAAAATAAGCAAAATAACGCAAATTTTACATGTCGAAATAAGGTGAACGATTTAGCTTGACTTACGGAAATACAAATGGTAAAATTTACCATAGAAAAACAAAGGAGGCTTTTGATATGGAAAACTATAAAAATAACATCGAAAAATTTTGTAGCTTTTATGTAAATGATTGGCATTTAGTTACAATGTTACTTCCATATATAAATAAGCAAATAAATGAAAAAGCCAACATAGTAACAATATTAGAAAATAATCTTGAGGAAAATATACAAACATTGATAAAAAAATTAAATTTAAAAAATGAAGAAAAAATTTTAAGTTTAGATTGGAAAAGGACAAATGGAATAAAATATTCCGAAGTAGAAAATAAAATTAAAAACATAGAAAGTGGTAATTGCTTAAACATTATATTTATAAATGGCTCTAAAAATAATATAGATATTATAAATAAAAATATTGATAAAGCTTTAAAATCAGCAAAAATAAAAAATGCATTTATAAAAATAATAGATTGTTTTGAAGTTAGTGAATTTAATATTAATATGCAAGAAATTTTAAATAGCCATGACAAAATATTAAATACATCTGGAGAAAAGGAAATTAGCGATGTATTTGAAGGATATGCATAGATATTATGATGTAATTTACAGCCTAATAAAGTTTTTATGAAAAATATTATTATTGTTAAATATATTAATTCTGACTATGCTAAAAATAAATGGCTACTAATGGTAATATAATTTTAATTAGAAAAATAAAAAATAAGAATTACACTTGATTTTTCATATAGAATAATATAGAATAAATTTATTCTAATTATTTATCAAATTAATTAATTGCCCTAATAGGCAAACTATAGGAGGAAAAAATGAGTGTAAGAAAGGCAGTTATACCAGTAGCTGGCTTTGCAACAAGATTTCTGCCAGCATGTAAAAGCTTACCAAAATGCATGCTTACAATATTGGACAAACCAATTATTCAATATCTAGTTGATGAAGCAGTAGAATCTGGTATTGAGGAAATATTATTAGTAGTAGGAAGAAAAAAAGAAATTATAGAAGATTATTTTTCAGAGGATAAAGAATTACAGGACTTTTTAGTTGAAAGAGGAAAAGAAAGTTTTATTCCTCAGATTACAAATTTATCTAGAAAAGCAAAAATACATTTTATAGAAGAAGAAGGAGGAGCAAAAGGATTAGGGCATGCAATTTATATGGCAAAAGATTTTGTTGGAGATGAGCCTTTTGCAATTATGTATGGTGATGTATTGATGCAAGGAGAGAAACCATGCTTGAAGGAAATAATAGAACAACATGAGAAATTAGGAGCATCTGTAATTGGTGTAGAAGAAGTTGAATGGAAAGATGTACCTAAATATGGCAATGTGTCTGGGGAACTTATTTCTGATAGGTTATATAAAGTAGAAAAAATGCAAGAAAAACCAAAGGTAGAAGAAACAAAATCTAATTTAGCTATATCAGATAGGCATGTATTAATGCCAGAATTGTTTGATTTTTTAGCTAATACTAAGCCAGGAAAAGGCGGAGAAATTCAAGTAACTGATGCATACAATAGTATGGTAAGTACAAAAGAAGGAGTGTATGCATATAACTATAAAGCTAAAAGATTTGATGCAGGAGATAAATTAGGTTTTGTAAAAGCATCAATTGACGAAACTTTAAGAAGACCAGAATTAAGAGAAGAATTAGTTAAATTTATAAAGTCTTTAAACTTATAAATTGAATATAAAAGGGGTACTAAAAAACGGGTTATAGTACTCCTATTGTTTTAATTGAAGAAAAAACATCAATAATAAAATAAGCTTTTTCTTAGTTAAATAAAAGTGCAATTATTTTAAACACACAAAAAGTAAACATAATCAAATTATGTAAATGTAAAACTTAAATAAAAAAGAAGGGTCGTGAAATTATATGGAAAGATATGAAGAAAAATATAATGAGTGGATTAAAGATCAATCAATAGACGAAGAAAGCAAAAAAGAATTGGAACAAATAAAAAATAATAAAGAAGAAATGCAAGATAGATTTTATAAAGATTTGGAATTTGGAACAGCAGGGCTTAGAGGAATAATTGGAGTAGGGTCAAATAGAATGAACAAATATACTGTAACTAAAGCTACTCAAGGATTAGCAAATTATATAAAAAAACAAGGGGGAGAAAATAGAGGTGTTGCAATTGCATATGACTGTAGAATAATGTCAGAAGAATTTAGTGAAGAATCAGCTCTTTGCTTAAATGCAAATGGTATAAAAACATATAAATTTGACTCTTTGAGACCAACTCCAGAGCTATCATTTGCGGTAAGGGAACTTGGATGTATTGCAGGAATTGTAATTACAGCAAGTCATAATCCACCAGAATATAATGGCTATAAAGTTTATTGGGAAGATGGGGCACAAATAGTGTCTCCAATTGATAAAGGAATAATTGATGAAGTAAATAAAATTACCGACTTTAGCACGATAAAAACCATGTCTAAAGAAAAAGCTATAAAACAAGGATTATATAATGTAATAGGAAAAGAAATAGATGATAGATATATTGAGGAGCTAAAAAAATTAATTGTAAATAAAGAAGCTATAAAAGAAATGCAAAAAGATATAAGAATTGTATATACACCTTTACATGGAACAGGAGGAATGCTTGCTAAAAGAATATTAAAAGAAATTGGATTTGAGAATGTATATATTGTAAAAGAGCAAGAAGCTCCAGATGGAAAATTTCCGACTGTAAGCTATCCAAACCCAGAAGAACCAGAGGCATTTAAATTTGCATTAAATCTTGCAAAAGAAGTAAATGCAGATATTATTCTTGCAAACGATCCAGATGCAGATAGATTTGGTTTATTTGTTAAAGATACAAAAACTGGGAAATATATTAGATTTAACGGAAATATGTCTGGAAATTTGATTTGTGAATACATATTATCGCAAAAAAAGGCAAAAAATGAATTGCCATCGAATGGAGCGGTTATAAAAACAATTGTATCATCTAATTTAACAGATGCTATAGCAAAGGAATATAATGTAAAATTATTTTCTACATTAACAGGATTTAAAAATATTGCAAAAATAATTAGAGATTGTGAAGAAAAAGATTCATATAAATGTTTATTCTCATATGAGGAAAGTTTTGGTTGTATAATAGGAACACATGCAAGAGATAAAGACGGTATTGTAGCAGTAATGACAGTATGTGAAGCTACAGCATTTTACAAAATGAGAGGATTAAGTTTATGGGACCAAATGCAAGAAATTTATAAGAAATATGGTTATTTTAAAGAAAATCAAATTTCAATTACACTTAAAGGAATAGATGGAGCAGAAAAGATAAACAAAATGATGGAAAAAATGAGAAAAGCTCCTTTAAAAGAAATCGCTGGCTTAAAAGTATTAAGCTTTGGAGATTATGAAAAACAGGAAATTGTATCGAATGATGGGAAAAAACATGAAACAGGACTTCCAAAATCAAATGTATTATATTTTGAATTAGAGAATAATGCCTGGGTATGCGCGAGACCATCAGGAACAGAACCTAAAATAAAATTTTATATGGGAGTATGTGAAAGTAGTGATGAAAAAGCAGAAGAAAAGCTAAAAATATTAGAAGAAGCAGTAAAAAACATGGCAGAAGAAGCTCAAAAATAAAGAACAATTGCGCTTTTTTAGTTTAAATAAAAGCATAGGAAAACAATTATAAGCTTTCCTATGCTTTATTTTTAAAATATTCATACAATTATAAAATTCTATTTAAATTCTTTCCAGCCATTAATTCCAGCACGTTTTATAGCACCCATCAGGTTAGCTCTAACATGAGGAATTTCTATAGTTAATTTATACAATAAGTCTTTCATATATTCTCTTTTTGAAATACCATCCATTGGACAATTTTTGGGCATAACAGAAATATTATGACGTTTTATAAATTTGCGAATTTCCTTTTCTGGTGCATAAATTAATGGGCGTATTAAAGTTACTTTTGACCTGTCCATATAACTTACAGGAGCAAAAGTAGAAAGACTTCCTGCATAGAACATATTTAGAAAAAAAGTCTCAAGAACATCATCTTCATTATGTCCTAGTGCTAATTTATTACAACCAAGACTAATAGCAGTAGTATTTAAAATACCTCTACGCAAATTAGCACACAAAGAGCATGGACTTTTTTCTTTTCTTATATCAAAAACAATTTCTTTAATATGACTTTCAGCTTCTACATAATTTACACCAATTTGTTCACAAATATTCTTCAAAAAATGTGTATCAAAAAATTCAAATCCAGGATTAACACTAATTGCAACCAAATCAAAACTTTTAGGATAGAACCTTTGTAGAGCTTTTAGCGCCATCAAAAGTGTAATAGAATCTTTACCACCGGATAAAGCAACTGCAATCTTATCTCCTTCATCAATCATATTATAATTTTCTATTGCTTTTCTTAAATATCCAAGAATTTTTTGCATAAAATACCTCTTTTAATAATATAATGAATTAATTATAACATTTATGTCAAGTATTTGTGCAATTGGGGACAGTCCCCAATTGCATTATCAAAAAAATACTTGATTAATTTTTAAAAATAATATAAAATATAAAAGTGCAAAGGGGGTAATGCATAAAATATAAAAGTTTAAGTTTGTAAATGTTCCAGTAGCTCAGTTGGATAGAGCGTTCCCCTCCTAAGGGAAAGGCCGGAGGTTCAATTCCTCTCTGGAACACCAATTTGACAAATAAAAAATAGCTAAAAACTTAATAATAGCAATAAAACTTTTATATTATAAAGGGAATGGAAGAAAAAGAAAAGTATATGAAAGAGGCTTTAAAAGAGGCAAAAAAAGCTTATGAGAAATTAGAAATACCAGTTGGAGCAGTTATTGTAAAAAATGGAGAAATAATTGCTAGAGCATATAATGTAAAAGAAGAGAAAAATGATACGACAAAACATGCAGAAATATTGGCAATACAAAAAGCCAGTAAGAAACTTAAAGCATGGAGATTAAATGATTGTGAAATGTATGTTACATTAGAGCCATGCCCTATGTGTGCGGGAGCTTTAATACAAGCAAGAATAAAAAAAGTATATATAGGAGCATCAGATGAAAAGACAGGAGCATGTGGCTCTGTTTTAAATTTGTTAGAAGATTATAAATTTAATCATCAGGTAGAAATAGAAAAGGGAATATGCAAGGAAGAATGCGTAAAAATTTTAAAAGATTTTTTTAAAGAATTAAGATTACTAAAGAAGTAGAGGAGAGTATGAAGAGTAATAATTTACCTGTAAAGGTAGAAAATAAGTCTATTATCGATAAAATAAAAAATAGTGGGATAAAAACATTAAAAGTATTAGGAACTGGAGCAATGTCTTTAGGCTTTTTAGGCGCAGTAGGACTTTCAACATTATATAATCCACTTTTTTTAATTCCATCAATAGTAGGAGCTGGTTTTAGTATTCAAAAATTTTTTAATAATACTGTATATAAAAGTTATAAAGATTTAGTATTTATTGCAAGAAATAATCATGGAAATATAAAAATAGTACAAGATTTAACAAGATTTGATTTAACGAGAAAAATAAAAAAATTGTCTAATATAGATAAGTTAGCATACATGCAGCTACAATTGTTAGTTGGATTAACAAAGATGAATGATTTAAAATTAAATAATAATGAACCTGTAATCGAAACTCTTTCACATGGAGTAAACCAAAAAACTTTTAAAAAATTAGAAGAATTAGGATATATAAAGGACTATGTGGAAGAATTTAAAAAGAATTCAGCAGTGACAATGGGATTGTCTAAAATAGCCTTTGGGAATTTTAGAGAATTAACCAAAAAAGAAAAATTTTATAATATAAAATTTAAGTTAACAGATAAAAAGATAGATTTTGAAGATAAAAATTTAAGAAAAAATTTTCCTATGGTTTTTAGTGAAAGAAGAGGTATTATTGCAAAATTAGGACTTAATTTTAAATTTGATAAAAATGGGGCAATAGTTATAGATTATAATTCACAAGATGAATATATTAAACTTAAAAAAGATAATAAAATTAAGCAAGAAAGAAAACAATTTATAAAACAGATTAGAAATATTTCTACACGAGAAGTAGATCAAAGAGGAGAAACTAATTCTTTAGACAATATAGAAAAAAAGTATCCAAATATATCCAAAGAGGATGAGAGAACAATTTAATGGAGTGGTATCGAAGTGGTCATAACGAAGCTGTCTCGAAAACAGTTAGTCGGTAAAACGGCACGTGGGTTCGAATCCCACCCACTCCGCCAATAAAGAGAGGTTGAAAACAATGGATAAAGAAAAGTTAAAACAAACAATTAAATTATGTGTTGCGGTATTTGTATTTGCAATAATAATTTTATTGGTAGTTACAGTAATGATACGTTATCAGGTTGAAGGCGATAAAAACATGCCTTTTAATTTATCTAAAGTAATAATAATAAGCACAGCAGAGGGGACAGAAACGGAAGGCAAGAAAAAGTGGAATTTTGATGTATACCAAAATAATGATTTGTATATTTATTTAGATAAAAACGAAAATTATGTTGGTGATGAAAAAGTAATAAAAAGTGTACGATTAGAAAATATAAATATAACAAAAGCGCCTAATAAAGGTGAGATAAAAGTATATATGCCAAATAGTGTGGAAGGAAGATTATATAGTAATGAAGAAGAATATCTAGTAAATGGAAGCCTGGAATATAAGGGAGCAGGAGAAAGTGATTCCAAAGCTCTAGAAGTGGGAAGCAATGGAGGAAATGTATTAATTAGATTTTCTAATACAGGCTTAGGAACATATAGTTCAGATGGTGATAAAGAAATTGTTCATGATGGAACATTACTAGAAAAAGTAGATGTAACAGATGAAGATATAAAATTTAATATATCATTTGATTTAGTTATAACAGTAGATAATTGTAGTTATAGAGCAAATTTAAATTATACACTACCATGTGGAAATATAATTGAAGAGGGAACTAGCAGTATAGAGCAAACAGACTTTAGCAATGTAGTATTTAAAAGAGAGTAAAAATGTGTAATTGAAGACTAGCTTTTTTGGGTAATGACAGTTTCCGTTTAGTAAATTTATATATTTTTAATTTTTATTCGGAGTGCCTAAGGTGGGGATCAACAAGTATACAAACTGTATGCGAGATTATTTCGAGCATTTACAGTTTGTACGATGCCAAAGGTCCGGAGACTAAAAATTAAAAATATATAAATTTACAATAAAAAAGCAATTATACTTGTACAAAAAAGCTAGTCCTCAACCAGCGCAAAAATTTTTAAATAACTCTTGATAAATAATATAAAAAAGTATATAATACAAGTGGTATGAGAAATTTAACTATTGTATGGAGGGGACCAACAAGAACCTGTGAACCTTGTCAGGTCCGGAAGGAAGCAGCAATAAGCAGTAATTCTTGTGTGGGAACTTCCATAGAGTAGTTAAATTACTCACACCATTTTTTAAGATAGAGGGTGATATAGATTGTCATATACAGCATTATATAGAAAGTTTAGACCTTTAAAATTTGAAGAAATAGTAGGACAAGAACATATTACAAAAACTTTAAAAAATCAAATTATTGCAGGAAGAGTTGGGCATGCATACTTATTTAACGGAGGCAGAGGAACAGGAAAAACAAGTGCGGCAAAAGTACTAGCAAGAGCAGTAAATTGTTTAAATCCACAAGACGGGGAACCTTGTAATGAATGCGAAATATGTAAAGCAGCTATTTCTGGCTCACTTACAGATATTGTAGAGATGGATGCTGCTTCTAATAATAGTGTAGAAGACATTCGTTCAATAAGAGAAGAGGTTAATTTTTTACCTACACTTGCAAAGTATAGAGTATATATTATAGATGAGGTTCATATGCTTTCTACGGGAGCATTTAATGCACTTTTAAAAACGCTAGAAGAACCACCAGAACATGTTAAATTTATTTTGGCAACAACAGAACCACAAAAATTGCCAGCAACTATACTTTCAAGATGTCAAAGATTTGATTTTAAGAAAATATCAAATGATAATGTTATTAAAAGATTAGAATATGTAGCTAAAGAAAGCAATATAGAAATTACAAAAGAAGCTTTAAAACTAATTGCAATACTTTCAGAAGGTGCAATGAGAGATGCATTAAGTATACTAGAAAGATGCCTTCAAGATGGAGAAAGCAATATAAATGAAGATAAAATAAAAGATTTAGTTGGAATACCAAAACTTACATATATACATTCTATTGTTAAAGCATTTTTAGAATATAATGTGGAAGATGCAATTAAAGCAGTAGATATTGTATTAAATGAAGGAAAAGACTTAAATAATCTCTTATGGGAGATTATAAAATATGTTAAAGACATATTAGTATTTAAAGCTACGGGAAATTTAGAAATATACAGTGAAAATGAAATAAATGATATTAAATCTTTGGCAGATAAAGTTTCAAAAGAAAGGCTATTATATATTATTACAGATTTATCAAAACTAGAAAATGACATGAAATGGTCATCACAAAGAAGCATTTTATTTCAGGTAGAAATTATTAAATTATGTAGTGAAAACATTATAGAAACTACTGTACAAAATGTGAAAAAAGGTAATCAAAATGATAGCAAATCTGTAAATAGAGAGAATAATATTAAAGCACAAAGCGAAAGTGCAAAGCCAAAGCAAGAAAATAAAAAGGCTAGTTTAGCCCAAGCAATTTCTGGTTATGGAGAAGCTAAAGGCTGGAGAAATGTTTTAAATGATTTGAGGCAAAATGGAAAAATTATGATTTATTCAAATTTACTTAAAGCAAAAGCAATAGAAGTAAACGATATGACAATAGGAATAAGTTTTCCAGAAGGAATTAATGCTTTTGGCAAATCTATTCTAGAAAAACCAGAAAATATAAATGAAATTAGTAAAACTTTTTCTATGGAATATGGCAAAGATATGAAAGTAAGAATTATAGAAAGTGTAGATGCATTACCAAAAAAACAAGAAAAGCAAGAAAGCCCAATAGAGAATATGGCAAAAGCCATAGATATTCCGCTAAATATAATAGAAGAGTAAAATTTACGATACGAATATAAGAAAAACTAAATTTTAGAAAGGAGAATGAAAATGGCAAAAAGAGGAGGATTCCCAGGAATGGGTAGCTTTGGAGGAATGAATATAAATCAACTTATGAAAGAAGCAAAAAAAATGCAAACAGACATGGAAAAATCGCAAGAAGAACTTGCAGCAAAAGAATTTGAGGCAACATCAGGAGGAGGAGCTGTATATGCAAAAGTGTCTGGAAGTAAAGAAATAAAAGAGATAAAGATAAAGCCAGAAGTAGTAGATCCAGAAGATGTAGAAATGCTACAAGATTTAATAATTAGTTGCTTAAATGAGGCGTTAAGAAAAGTTGATAGTGAACAAGCTGCATCATTAGGAAAATATAACATTCCAGGATTAATGTAAAACAATAGTCTTATGCATGAACTAGCATAAGGCTTTATAATATTAAAAAATCATCATGGGATATTAAAAAGAAAGAGGAGTAAAAAATGTCATATTATTCACCATCAATCGAAAAATTAATTGAAGCATTTGAACGTCTTCCAAGCATAGGTAATAAAACGGCAGCAAGACTTGCATTTTACATATTAAATGCAAGTAAAGAAGAAACAGACGAATTTATATCAGCAATAAAAAATGCAAAAGAAAATTTAAAATATTGTACAAAGTGTTTTAATATATCGGATACGGATCCTTGCGAAATTTGTGCAAACCCAATGAGAGATAACTCCGTAATATGCGTTGTAGAGGATGTAAAAGATGTAGTAGCAATGGAAAAAACTCATGAATTTAAAGGATTGTATCATGTGTTACATGGAAGTATATCTCCAATGAATGGAGTAGGTCCAGATGATATAAAAATAAAAGAATTACTTTCTAGAGTAATGGGAGGAGAAATAAAAGAAATTATTTTGGCAACAAACCCTAGAGTAGAAGGTGAAGCAACAGCAATGTATATTTCAAAACTTATAAAACCACTTGGAATAAAAGTTACAAGAATAGCACATGGAATTCCAGTTGGAGGAGATTTAGAATATACAGATGAGGTAACACTTTCTAAAGCACTAGAAGGTAGAAGAGAACTATAAATTTAAATCTTCATCTATTTTATCAATGGCTAGAAGAGCGAGATTATCTGAAAGAGAAACAAAAAATGCAGATAATTTGGTTATATCAGCTAAAGAATAATTTGTAAAAAGATACAATGCAAGGCTATTTGAAAGAGCCAATAGTTCTGCAGTAGAAATATTAGAAAGACAATCCATAAAAGTAAACCCTCCTATATTATCATATGTAGAAGGGTTTTAAAAAGTTACTATATTTAATATAATAAAAACGTAATTTTGTACATTGCTGTACCTAAAACCATCTAAGTATAAAATAGCTATAATAAAATTTATAAAAATCTCTCAAGAGAAATTATCTAAGCATTATTCTGTAAAGCTTGTGCTAGACGGCAACAAAATTTACAATAACTTAATAATAGTTTCGCAAATGTCTTTAGTAGAATTACGTTTTGCTAGTATTTTTGCATTATTTTTCATTTCGGCCAATTTAGCAGGATTACTAAATAAATCCTGAATAACCTTATTGGGGTCATCACTTTTCTTTAGCCAAACAGCTACATTGTGAGCTTCCAAAAATTCAGCATTTTCTTCTTCCTGGCCAGGGATAGGGTTTATAACTAAAATTGGAAGCTCAGAAGCCAAACTTTCACTTGTAGTAAGCCCTCCTGGTTTAGTAACAACTAAAGTAGAAATACTCATAAGTTCAGGAACTTTATTTGTATATTCTAAAATTTTAACTCTATCTAGTACATTATTTTTTTGAACAAGTTCATTAAAACTTTCATTCATTTTTTTATTTCTACCAGAAATGGCCACGATTTGACAAGTGGTTAAATTGTGGATAAGTGCATCTAAAATTTGAACAGTTCTGTCTTTACCAAGCCCAAATTCACCACCACCAAAAAATAAAATTAAAGGTTTATTTTTGTCTAGATTAAATTCTTCAAAAATACTATTTTTATCAAATTCTTCAAAAAATTTTTCCGATAAAGGAATTCCAGTGACAAATACTTTTTCTTTTGGAACACCATAGTCACATAAATATTTATACATATTATCATTTGAAACAAAAAATGCATCAGTCTGTTCAAAACCGATGAGCCATTGCTCATGTGGTGCAAAATCTGTAAGGACAGTAACAAGCTTGCAATTTATTTTTCCTTTTCTTTTTAAATAGCTAATCATTTGGCTACTAAATGGATGTGTAGAAATTACCAAATCTGGTTTCTCATCTTGAACTAAATGTTTTAGCTTTATAGCCATCATCTTATTACTTCTAGAGCTTAAATGCCCCAAAATCCCTTTTTGAGAATTAGAATAAACTTTTCCCCAAAGATTAGGTGCTTTTCTTGCCATTTCTTTATATGCACCTGTTGTAACTCTGTTTAAAATTTTATTTACATATTCAATACAATCAACAATAGAAGTTTCTACATTATAATTTTTATCTAAATAATTCTTAATAGATTTAGCAGCAGAATAATGTCCACCACCATATGCTGCATATAGTATTAAAATTTTTTTCATAAATTCCCCTTTACGATTTTTTGGTAATTCTATCATAAAATTTATAAAAAGTCTAAAAATTAAGAATATTTTAACAAATTTTACACAAAATATAGAAAAAAATAGAGAGGATTTGATTTTGTGGGAAAGATAAAAAGTAAATTAATTGATTGGAAGAATAGATTAAAAGATAGACATATGCTAAGTATAATAGTAGTTCTCTTCTCTATAATTGCAATAATGGGAATATATATTTATAAAAAACAAACAGAATATAGACAAGCATCAGAAAACTCATATAATATGGCGTTTTATGAGCTTGTAGATTATGTACAAAACGTAGAAGTATATTTGGCTAAATCTTTAATTTCTAATTCACCAGAAAGTGGAGCAGAGAGTTTGAGCAATGTGTGGAGAGAAGCAAACTTAGCATTAGGCTATTTAACTCAGCTTCCAATAAACAGTCACGAACTTGAAAAAACATCTAAATTTTTAAATCAGGTAAGTGACTATAGTTATTCTCTATATACAAAAAATATTAAAGATGAAGAATTAACAGATGAAGACCTTAATAACTTAAAAGATTTGCATCAATATAGTGTCGAATTAGAGAATACTTTAAATCAGCTATCAGCAGATATAAATGGTGGCAGAATAAGCTGGGGTGAACTAACAGATAAAGGAACCGTAGCATTTGCACAGCAAGTAAGTAATATTTCGCAAGATAGTTTTAGCAATTTAGAGCAAACATTTCATGAGTATTCTGGATTAATTTATGATGGTGCATTTTCGGAACATATTACAAGAAAAGAAAAAGTGGGATTAACAGGTGATAACATTAATGAAGAAACTGCAAAAAATATAGCCTTGGAATTTATAGGAAACAATAATATAAAAGAAATTAATTCATATGGTAAAAGTGAAGGAGATATAACTGTATATAATTTTGGAATTACTTTTAACGATGAAAGTGTAGCAACAATTTCTATTTCAGAAAAGGGTGGACATATAGTATATATGGATAGAAATAGAGAGGTAGAAGCGGAGATTATATCTCAGGAAGAGGCAGATAAAAAAGCTAAGGAATATTTAGAACAAAAAGGCTTTAAAAATATGAAAGAAACTTATTATTTAAAACAAAGTGGAATTGTTACTATAAATTACGCATCTATGCAAAATGATGTAATAATGTATCCAGATTTAATAAAAGTAAAAGTTGCTTTAGATAATGGTGAGATACTTGGAATAGAAGCTACAGGATATTTAAATTCTCATACAGAAAGAAAGCTAGAAGAACCTAAAGTAACTAAAGAGCAAGCAAAGAAAAGTTTAAATAAGAATTTAAATATAGAGAGTGAAGCATTAGCTGTAATTCCTACAGAATGGAAAACAGAAGTACTTTGCTGGGAATTTGAAGGAAACGTTGAAGGACTAGATTTTATAGTGTATGTTAATGCAGAAACAGGCAGGGAAGAAGATATTTTAATAATTACAAATACTCCAGAAGGAACGCTTACACATTAATATTTAATATACAAAAATTAACTATAGTGTATATTAAATATTTGTAGCAGGAATAATTGAGTTTGACTTTGTAAAAGTTGGTAAGGGTAATAATATTTGAATATGTCGATTAAAATTATTTTAAAAGAAATCATATGAAAATCTTGTAAGTTAAAAATAAAATATTTACTGATTTTCAGAGATGGAGAATAAAAATTATTGAAGTATTGGTGTAGAAAAAATATTTAAAGTTTCATATAAAATTTAAAAAAGCTGTAATTGAAATGTAATTTACAGAAACAAGATATTTACTTATACGTAAACGAAAAAAGTAGGAAAATAGAGTAGTATCTAAAAAACTACACAATTACAGCTTTTGTTGATTTATTTATATTAGGTGAATTTTTAGGATAGGACTCAATAATATCGGTTCTAAATAATAAGTAATCTACACCCGTATTATAATAATCGGCTAATTTGGAAAGTAATTCCAAGGGGATAGATCTTTTATTTATTTCATAATAAGAATAAGCAACTTGTGATATATTTAGATACTTGCTTATTTCCTTCTGAGTAAGGTCATTATCCTCTCTTAAATTTCGTAAACGTGTATTCATTAATTACTCCTTAAAAATACATAATTTAAGCAGAACTAAAAAGTTCCAAAAAATACATTTAAATTATAAAATAAAACAAAATGTTATATTGACTTTTAAAACAATTTGTTTTATATCAATTATTAGTTAAAAAAGGAGGAAAACGAATGAAAATCGGGAAACAAAACGGAATAACACTAATCGCATTAGTAATAACATTTATCTAATATCTGATGATTATATTTCATATGATAAAGCTCCTAGTGATAAAGATGGAATGGTAGTAGAAAAGGGAAATAATGATTATAAAATAAGCCTTTATAAGGTAAAAGGTAATTATGATTGTAACGATGCCAGTTGGATATCTCAAAATAGTAAAGGAGCAAAATGGTTGAATCAGTATTGGGAAAAATATGGAGATACATTTCAATCTTATCCATTTGACATAGAAGTAATATCATATTTAATGGATACAAATGTATGGAGTGGTTATTATGCTGGAGAAAAAGCAGAATATGCTATGGGAGCACCAACAATAGAATTGTTTTGTGCGTCATACAAAGAAACTCATCCATATAATTATATAGAAACTATCGTACAATCCGGAGAAGACCCATATGGGGATTATGCAAGAGGTTACGGAATAAGAAGAAGTCCAAATCCTGAACGAGCATTCGGAAGTAGAATAGAAATGGAGCCAGATGACTTTAATGGTATATACATTAAATCTGATAGTACAAAAGTCTCAACTATGTGGATTGCATCATCAGCCATAGTACATTGGAATGTAATGAATGCAAATGCTATCGGAAGCATATCAGCTGGAGACTATGGTGGAGAAAATGGAATTAGACCGATAGTATGCTTAAAGCAAGAGACTCAATTAGAAAAACAAAAAGATGGAACATATATAATTAAATAGTAGAAATATAAGAAAAACAAACCAATTGTATTGAACATTGGTTTGTTTTAGTGTATACTATTGCTAGCGCAAAAATAAATAATCAAGAAAAAATAGGTTTATAGGTATAACCATTAAAAACCTAAATAAAATACAAGGAATGGAAAAAATGCAAGATTTAATAGAAGGATTAAACAATAAACAAAAAGAAGCAGTATTAGCAACAGAAGGACCATGTCTAGTAATAGCAGGAGCAGGAAGTGGAAAAACAAAAGTACTTACACATAAAATAGCATATTTAATGACTGAAAAATATGTAAAACCATGGAATATTCTAGCTATAACTTTTACCAACAAAGCTGCAAATGAAATGAAAGAAAGAGTAGAAAAACTCGTAGGAGAAGCTACTAAAGACATGTGGATTGGCACATTTCACTCTATATGTGTACGTATATTAAGAAAATACATCGATAGACTTGGTTTTGATCATTCATTTTTAATATTCGATACATCAGACCAAAGAACACTCGTAAAAGAATGTATGAAAACATTAAAAATAGATGATAAAATGTTTACAGATAGAAGCGTAATAGCAGAAATTAGCAATGGAAAAAACGAAATGTTGGAGCCAAAAGCATATCAAACCCAATATGCAGGAGACTATAGAAAAGAAGTAATAGGAAGAATATATGAGTTATATCAACAGCGTCTAAAAGAAAACAATGCAATAGACTTTGATGACATCATAAATTATACAATAAAAATCTTAACCGAGAATGAAGATGTGCTAGAGTACTACACAAACAAATTCCAATATGTATTAGTAGACGAGTACCAAGATACAAACAAAGCTCAATTTACATTAGTTACAATCTTAGCTTCAAAATATGGTAACATAACTGTTGTAGGAGATAATGACCAACGGAATATATAGCTTTAGAGGGGCAGATATATCTAATATACTAAACTTTGAAAAGGATTTCCCAGGAGCAAAACTCATAAAACTAGAACAAAACTACAGATGTACAGGAAATATACTAAAAGCTGCAAATTCAGTTATAAAGCATAACGAAAACAAATATGAAAAAAAATTATGGACAGAAAATGAGGAAGGAGCTCTTCCTATAATACATAAATCAGACGATGAATATGATGAAGGTAGATATATTGTAGAGCAAATAAACCATCTAAAAACAGAAGAATATTTTAAATATTCAGATTTTACTATACTCTATAGAATGAACTCTCAATCTAGAGCAATAGAGGAAATTCTAAGAAGAGAAGGAATTCCATACAAAATAGTTGGTGGACTAAAATTCTATGAAAGAAAAGAAATAAAAGATATTATTTCATATTTAAGGCTAATATACAATTTTTCGGATAACATATCTTTAAGAAGAATAATAAATGAACCTAAAAGAGGAATTGGAAAAACAAGTATAGACAACATACAAGCAATTTCAGAACAAACAGGTCTATCTATGTTTGACATTATAAAACATGCAGATGAATATGGCTTAAATAGAGTAAAAGCAAACGCAGCAGAATTTATAGAAACAATAGAATATTTAAGAAGTAAAATAGAAGAACTTAGTATATCTGAACTAATAAAAGAAACACTAAATAAAACAGGATATGTAAAAGCATTAGAACAAGAAAACACAACAGAAGCAGAAACAAGGATAGAAAATCTAGAAGAATTCTTAACTGTCGCAATAGAATTTGAAGAAGAAGAGGCAGAAAACACACTTGGAGATTTCTTAGAAGGAATAACTTTAAGTAGTGATATAGACGGAATGGAAGAAACAGAAGACTCAGTAACACTTATGACATTGCATAGTGCAAAGGGACTAGAATTTCCAGTAGTATTCTTAGTAGGCATGGAAGAAGGAATATTTCCAGGAAATAAATCCATAGGAGAGCCAAAAGAACTTGAAGAAGAAAGAAGATTATTCTATGTAGGAATTACAAGAGCAAAGCAATATCTATATTTAACATGCTCTAAAAAAAGAACAATATTCGGCTCTACAAGCTATAATGCAATATCAAGATTTATAAGCGAAATCCCTCAAGACTTACTTGATGGATATGACGAATTAGAAAATAATAATTCAAACGATTTTGAAGATAAAGGTTACAACTGGGAATACAGAACAAATTCAAAAATCAAATCATACAAAATAGAAAAAGGATTTGGGGGAGAAAAGATAGGAGTAGCAGCAAGTAGTTTCTCATATGGAAATACAGCGCAAAAACAAAATAATGGTTTTCAATTTAAAACAGCAGAAAGCTTTTTAAATTCGTTAAATAATAAGAAAGCTCAGGAAGGAGCGGATATAACCAAATATAAAGAAGGACAACGTGTATATCACAAAAAATTTGGAGAAGGAACAATAAACAAAATAGAAGAAGAAGGAGAAGACTACAAGGTAGACATTTCATTCGATAAAGCAGGACATAAAAGATTGATGGCCAAATTTGCAAATCTAGAAATAATTTAATAAAGGTTTATAGGTAAATCCTGATTAAAAACCTAAATCTAAAAATAAGGAGAATGTGATATTAAATATATCACAAAAAATAATATGAATGAAATATTGGCAAAAGATGTGGTTAAATACTGTAAAGGAAAAATAATATGTGGAAGTGAAAACGAAACATTAGAGAATTTTACTCAAGACACAAGAGAAGTAGAACAAGGATATGTGTATATAGGATTTAAAGGTGAGCATAATGACGGAAACATATTTTATGAAAATGCATTAGAAAAAGGAGCAAAAGTATGTATATTACAAGCTTCCAGCGTAGAAGGCAAGATAAACGTAGAGGAAATAAATAAAAAATATAATAATAGAACAATAATTTTAGTAGAAAATACAATTAAAGCAGTTCAAGAACTCGCAGCATACAAAAGAAGCTTATACAAAATACCAGTAGTTGGAATTACTGGAAGTGTAGGAAAAACTAGTACAAAAGATATAATTGCAAGTGTAATGTCTAAAAAATATAATGTATTAAAAACATTAGGCAATTATAACAGCCAAGTAGGTTTACCACTAACAATATTAAGACTTAAAGAACATAATGCAATGGTCGTAGAAATGGGAATGAGTCAAAAAGGAGAGATAAGCAAACTAACCAAAATTGCAAAACCAGATGTAGCAGTTATTACAAATGTTGGAACAGCACATATAGGAAATCTGGGTTCTAGAGAAAATATATTAAAAGCAAAATTGGAAATACTAGAAGGTCTAAATAAAAGTGGTACATTAGTTATAAATAACGATAACGATTTGTTACATAAATGGAATTTAGAAGATAAAAAAGATTATAAAATTGTAACATTCGGAATCGAAAATAAAAGCGATATAATGCCATATGATATAAAATTATCAGAAAATGGCAGTACATATAAAATAGATGTAGATGGAAAAACGTATGATGTAAAAATTTCTGTTGGAGGAAATCATTTTGTATTAAATAGTTTATGTGCAATTGCAATAGGAAGAATATTTAACATAAGAATGGAAGATATATTAGATGGAATTGCAAATTTTGAACTTACTAAAAGAAGAATGCAGGTAGAAAAAAGCAAAAATGAAATCACTATAATAAACGATTGCTATAATGCAAACTATGACTCAATGAAAGCAGCAATAGAATATTTAGGAAAACTAAATTCTAGTACAAAAATAGCTGTTTTAGGAGATATGTTAGAATTAGGAGAATTTTCAAAGGAATTGCATGAAAAAATAGGAGAAGAGGTAGTAAAAAATAAAATAGATATATTAATAACTGTTGGAAAGGAATCAGAAAACATTGCAAAAGTAGCAGAACTAAAAGGAATGGCAAAAGAAAAAATCCATATTTGCAAAAATAATGAAGAAGCAATACAATTAATCAAAAAAATTGCAAAGCCAAAAGAGGCAATACTGCTAAAAGCATCGAATGGAATGAAATTTCAAAACATATATGAGCAAATAATAAATAACATTTGAGAAAAAAGTGCTATCTACTATTGTACACATATATTACTAGCTAATATTCAATTGTATTTGACTTTAAATTACCAAAATCAATATTTTAATAGAATTATATAAAAGATAATTAATTATATACAAAAAAGGAATGTGATAATGATGATTAATTTTGAGGATGATAATGAGGTAGAAAAATTACTAAAAAAAATAGACACAGATATAATAAAGTTAGAATCAGAAAAAAGGTATAAACATTCATTAGGTGTAATGAAAAAAGCAGAAGAACTTGCAAAATTATATGGTGAGAACATAAACAAAGCAAAATTAGTAGGATTAGCACATGATATAGGAAAAGACTTATCTAAAGAAGAAAAATTAGAATATGTAAAGAACAACGACATAAAAATAGACGAAATAGAAAAAATAAATACGGGGTTATTACATGCAAAAATAGGAGCAGATATATGCAAAAAAAAGTATGGATTTAGTAAAGACATGCAAAATGCAATAAAATATCATACAGTAGGAAATAAAAATATGGATACTTTTTCAAAAATTATATTTATTGCAGATAAAATAGAAGATGGCAGAAATTATAAAAATGAGAAAAAGATGAAACAACTAGAAGAAACACGAAAACTAGCAAATATTGATCTAAATAAAGCATTATTATTTTTAATAGATTCATCATTGGAGTTTACCTTGCAGAAAAAAGAATTAATCCACCCAGACAGTATTGATACTAGAAATAGAATTATAATGGATAATAAGTAATGTAGTTAGTTACAACATTTTTCGCCTAACATCTTTATTTCTTCTACAAAATGTGATATAATAAGCTTGCTTTTAGGAGGGATCCACATGGTATTTAAAGATTATTATAAAATATTAGGATTGGAAGATAATAAAGTTACACCAGAAGAAATAAAAACAGCATATAGAGAACAAGCAAAAAAATATCATCCAGATATTAACAATAAAAACGAACATTCAGAAGAAAGAATAAAAGACATAAACGAAGCATATAGAACATTATCTAATCCGTCATTAAAAAGAAAATACGATAGAAGTTGGAATAGCAATATTGGAAGAAAGAAAAAAAGAGAAGAAAATAAAAGAGAAACAGGTTCTATAATGAACAATTTCTTTAAAATGTTTATTGGCGCAGAAACAAACATAGAAAAAAAAGAAAAGAAAAACCAAAAAGCTCCAATAAAGGGAGAAAATGTTGAAACAGAAATAGGTATATCAGTTGAAGAAGCATTTTATGGCAAAGATAAAAAAATTTCTCTTAGAACTCAAAGCGGAAAAATGAAAACATTCACTGTTAAAATTCCAGCAGGAATAAGAAATGGAGAAAAAATTAGATTAATAGGTCAAGGTAAAAAAGGCGAAAATGGAGGAAAAAACGGAGACTTACTTATAAGAATAGATATTAAAGACAACCAAAAATTTGCATTGCGAGGAATAGATATATACACAAATTTATACATCTCGCCATGGGAAGCTATATTTGGAACAAAGGTATCAGTCGATACAGTAGGTGAAACAATATTTTTACATATTCCACAAGGGGTTCAGAGTGGAGAAAAAATTAAAATACCAGGCAAAGGATATAAAGATGGCAAAGGAGGAAGAGGAGAACTCATTGCAGAAGTAAAAATAATGATTCCTAAGAATCCAACAAAAGAAGAAATAAACTTTTTCGGAAAACTAGAAAAAGTATCTAAATTTAACCCAAGAATTAATGTAGAATAAATACAAATATGAAAAAGTAGTTGATAGTTTGAAAAAAGTTAACATAATTCAAAGGAAACAGTTGACTTGAGCAAGAATTTACTATATAATTAATATGTAGTGATTCTAACAAAAGACAAACTATGGCAACGAAGATTCATAGAAAGAGAGTTGAATGTGTATGGAGATTGTACAAGGTAAAAACTTTAGTATAACAGATCCACAGGGAGTAAACACAGTAATCTACAAGATAAACGAAACAGAAAAAGAATACTTAAAAGAATCACCTAAATACACAATAGAAAGATTAGACTATACAGAAGAAATAAGAGGAGATGCTAAAAAGAAAACTTTTTTTGTAGACGAGCCAAAAGAAGAAGAGGATCTAGTAATATTATCATTTGGTAAAGATAGAGTAGTAGTAAATATGGGAATTTTACAAGAAGATAAAGTAACCATATCTAAAAAACCAACTTTAATTAAATTTGACACTCTTTATTCCGAAAAAGAAACGGTATTTAAAGAGTTTAAATATACACCAAATTTAAAAAGGCCAATAACTATTATTGACCCTGAAACAACAGAAGAAATAAAACCAGTTTTATATTTTGATAAAGATACAAATGAAGTTAGAGGAAAGTGTAAGTTAAAACCATATAAGTCTTATTTTACATTTGAAATTAGAGATGATAGAAAAGACCAATAGGAAAGGGGAAAGATAATGAGAAGTACAAATGTACCTTCAAACAAATATGTTGTTGGTGGAGACACAAAATTTACTGGAGAAGAAAAAGAACCAGTAGAAATGAGACAATATAATGAAAAAGGAGAACCTTTAGCAGGAAAAGGGCCAACAAGAATAGAAGTAATCCAGGGACCAAATGCTGTAATGCAAGTACAAGATAATCTAGTTGTAAAAGAAGGAAAAAAAGTATTAGGTAGAGCTACTAAAGAAGGTAAAGTTCTATCTGGAGATAGTAAAAAAGTTAACCAAGCACTTAAAGAAGATAAAGATATAGGAAGATAAATATAAAACAAAAGCGAAGGTGAAAAATATGAACTATAAAGTTAGCAAGACTTTAAAAGATAATAAAAAGAGTATAATAATAATGGCAGTACTATGGGTTGTTTTATCTATAGTACTTATTGCACCTATAGGATACTCTATAGGGGTAGCATGCCAAAGTGGAACTTTTGACTTGGAAATATTTCTAGAAACAGTATTTACAGAACTTGCATCATTTACATCAATTACAAGAGTCATTGGTGCTGGTTACATAGGATATTTTGGAAAAACACTATTATATTTTACAATCATATATTTAATATTTGCATTTATAGGATTATTTAAATCAAAACCAAAACACGAATATACAGATATAGAACATGGCTCAAGCGATTGGAGTGAAGGTGGAGAACAATACAGAATATTAAGTAAAAATAAAGGAATAATACTTTCAAAGCATAATTTCCTTCCAACAGATAAAAGAGGAAATGTTAATGTCTTGGTAGTTGGACGGATCTGGTTCTGGTAAATCTGCATCATACTCAATACCAAATGCATTTCAAATGTTAGGATCATATGTATTTACCGATCCAAAAGGAGAACTCTATGATAAAACAGCAGGATATTTAAGGAAAAATGGTTATGAAATAAAAGTATTAAATTTAGTAAACCCAGCTAATAGTGACGGCTACAATCCGCTGTTACATATAAGAAATCAAATAGATGTTGACGTTATTGCAAATACAATAGTAAAGGGACAAAAGTCAGAAGGAAGTAGTAGCGATCCATATTGGGAAGATATGGCAGAAATGCTACTTAAAGCATTAATATATTATCTAATGGCTAAAAGGCCAGAAGAAGAGCAAAATTTAGCAAGTTGTTCAGAACTTGTTAGAGCTGCTAATACAAATGGTGGAAGTAATTTACTTACTGAATTAATGAATGAACTACCACTTGATCACCCAGCTAGAATGAACTATAAATCAATAGAAATTGCACCAGAAAAAACATATGGTTCTATACTAAGTTCATTACAATCAAAACTCGGAAAGTTCGATTCTAAAGACATTGCAGAAGTTACATCAACAGATACAATAGATTTCGATGAAATAGGATCAAGAAAAACAGCAGTTTACGTTATATCATCAGACACACATAAAGCATATGATTTCTTGCTTACAATATTCTTCTCACAAATGATACAACAGTTATACGATTTTGCAGACAAAAATGGAGGAAGATTAAAAGTCCCAACATTTTTTATACTAGATGAATTTGCAAATATTGGACAAATACCAGACTTTGATAAAAAAATATCTACATCAAGAAGTAGAGGAATATCATTTAGTGTAATTTTACAAAACTTAGACCAGCTAGAAGCGGTATATGAAAAATCATACGAAACAATAATGGGTAACTGTGATACACATGTATTCTTAGGAAGTAACTCATATAAGACTGTAGAATATTTCTCAAAAGCATTGGGAGAAAAAACAATTTCAAGGGATAATAGATCCATAAATAGAGATAAACAATTTCATAGGCAAGGATATAGTGATTCCGATCAAGTAATGGCAAGAGCATTAATGACACCGGATGAGCTAAGAAGAATGGATAATGACCTATGTATTATTTACGAAAAGGGAATAAAACCAGTAAAGGACGAAAAATATTATTATTTTGAAACACCAATGGCTAGAAAACTTTCTGAATATCAATTGAACCACTTGCAATTTGATGCTGGTAATAGAGGAACATGGAGAAAATTTAACCCATATAATCCTTATGACCCAAATGGAAAAGAAAATGTAAAAGATTTAAAAGTTGATTCACTAGACGACTTATTTGAAGAAACACAAAAAGAGAATAGCCAAGAAAAAATAGAACAGATAAATAGCGATGCAATAAATCCTAATAACACACTTGACAATAATATAGAAGAAAAAGATGCACCAGTATTGCCTCAAGGCGAAATAGAAAATAAAAGAGAAGAAGATGATATAATGTCAAATGACATACAAAAAGAACTAGAGGCAAAATTTGATGAATTATTCGGAGAATTTGATGAAAATAGTTAATTTGAAAAAATAACAAAACAAGTTACATAAAAATATTATGAAAATTAAAAATGCAATTTTTATACAATCATCATTTTAATTAAACCAGAGTTAATATATCAAAAATTTTATTAGAATTAGTGCAAATATCAGTTTGACCAACATATTCTCACAAATTTTTGATATGTTAACTCTGGTTTATTATTATAATTACCTACTATGAATTAGAACATTTATAAAAACAAATGTTCTGAATTCTATTGACTATTGGTAATTAATAATATAAAATTATATATGTATTTTGTGAAAGGAAGTAAAATAGATGAAATTTATACACATGGCAGATATGCATTTTGATATACCATTTACAGTGTTAAACAATAGAAATAAATTAGGAGAAAAACGAAGACTAGAACAAAGGGAAGCATTTAAAAAAGTTATAAATTACATAAAAGAAAATAATATAGAATATTTATTTATTGCAGGAGATTTATATGAACATGAATATATTAGAAAAACTACAATCGATTACATAAATAATTTATTTAAAGAAATTCCAAATACAAAAATATTTATATCACCAGGTAATCATGATCCTAATGTAAATAATTCATATTATAAAATATATGATTGGAATGATAATGTTCATATATTTGATAATAAAATAAAAATAATAGAAGAAGCAAATTGTGATATATATGGATTTGGATTTAATGACTTTTACTGTAGAACATCTGAAATAGAAGAAATACAAATAAAAAATATAAATAAAATAAACATTTTAATTACACATGGCACATTAAATGGTGGAACAATAGAAGATATGGAATATAATCCTTTAAATAAAAATAATTTAAAAAAACTTAGGTTTGACTATATTGCATTAGGACATATTCATAAATTAGATTATAATACGGAAGCAAACCAAAGAATCGTTTATCCAGGTTCAACGATATCTATGGGATTTGATGAATTAGGAAAACATGGAGTAATTTTAGGAGAGGTAACCAAAGAAAATATAAAATTAAATTTTCTTCCAATAGATAATAAAGAATTTAAAGAAATAGAAATAGATATAAGCGAAATAACCTCAAAAGAAGAATTAATAGAAAAAATAAACGAGCTAGAATTAGATGAAAATATATATTATAAATTAATATTAATTGGAAATAAAAATTTTGAAATAAATACATATGAAATAATTAAATATATAACAAAAGACAATATAATAAAAATAAAAAATAATACAAAATTAAAAATAGACGTTAATAAAATAGCTATGGATAATAATTTAAAGGGAATTTTTGTTAAAGAAGTATTGGACGAAATAAATAATAATAATAATCAAAAAGAAAAATTAGAAAAAGTATTAGAATTAGGATTAGAAATATTAAAATAATTACTAAAAAATAATAAATATTATACAATCTAGAATATTTTTCTAAAAATCCTATCCATAAAGATTATGTGCCTTTAATATTTTTTCCTGCTGTTATAAGTTTAGATTTAATAAAAAAATATCTTACATTAAAAATTAATTAAATTATAAAAGGAGAAGCAATTTGAAAATAAAAGAAATAAAAATAAATAATTATGGAAATTTAGAAGATGTAAATATAGATTTAAAAAATGGAATAAATATTATTTATGGAAAAAACGAAAGCGGAAAATCTACATTACTAAATTATATAAAAAATATTTTATTCGGAATTTCAAAAAATAAAAATGGAAAAGAAATATCAGATTATGAAAAATACAAACCATGGGGAAATGAAAATTATTCAGGAAAATTAAAATACGAATTAGACAATGGTAATGAATTTGAAATTTTTAGAGATTTTAATAAAAAAAATCCAAAAATATTTAATAATGAATTAAATGATATTACAAAAGATTTTGAAAATAATAAAAAAGACGGAATACAATTTTTTTATGAGCAAACAGGTGTAGATGAAACTACATTTACCTCAACGGTTCTGTCTATGCAAAATCAAGTAAAACTTGATAAACAAGAACAAAATATACTAATCCAAAAATTAGCCAATCTTGCAGGAACTGGGGATGACAATTTATCATATAAAAAACTAATAGATAAATTAAATAAAATCCAAATAGAAGAAATAGGAAGCGATAGATCACAAGCAAGACCTATTAATATAGTAAAAGAAAAAATAAAAGAAGACGAAACAATATTAAAAGAATTACAAGCATACAAGCAAGAAAAAGCTAAAATAGAAAATGAAAAAAAATATTGTGAATTAAAAATAAATAATTTACAAAGCGAATTAGACATATTAAATAAAATTAATTTAGTTCAAGAAAATAATAAAAAAGAAGAAGAAAAAATAAACATAAAACAACAATATGTAAATGAAAAAAACAAAAAAATAGAAGATTTAAATTCACAAATTCAAGAAATAAAATCTTCTGAAAAAAAAGAAAATATTAAATTAAATAAAAAAATAAATATAAAAAAATATATAATTATTTTATTATTTTTATTAATGATTAATATTTTAATATTTATTTTTAATAAAAATAAATTAATTAATATTTTAAATTATTTTTTTATACCAATTTATTTAATAATTATTTTTATAATAGAAAAAAACAAAAAAATAAAAATAAATAAAAAAATAAAATTAGAAAATGAAAAAATAAATAATGAAATTAATTTATTAAATAAACAAATAGAAATTATAAAAGAAGAAAAAAATAATGAGGAAAAAGAAATAAAAAAAGAACAAATAAATTTAGACAATAATATGGAGATAGAAATAAATAATATAAAAAAATATTTAAAAAATGAAGAAGAGATAAATAATTATTTAAATAAATTAGAAGAAAATAATTTAAAACAAAATATTATAGATAAGCAAGATGAATTAAATAAAATAAGATTAGAATTACAAACAATAAAAATAAATGAAGAGCATATATTAAATAAATTAGAAAATATATCAAATATAAAAGAAGAATATGAATCATTAAAAGAAGAATTAAATGAATTAGAAGAAAAAAATGAAATAATTAATTTAACAAAAGAATTTTTAAATAGAGCATATTTAAAAATGAAAAACAATATAACTCCAAAATTTACAGAAAACTTGTCAAAAAACATTTCTAAAATATCTAATAACAAATATAATAAAGTTTCTTTAAATGAAGATAAAGGATTGATAGTAGAAAATCAATTTGGAGATTATGTGCCAGCCGAAAGATTAAGCATTGGAACAATAGATCAGCTATATTTATCACTAAGATTATCTATGATTGATGATTTGTCAGAAGAAAAAATGCCGATAATTCTAGATGAGGCTTTTGCATATTATGATGATTATAGATTAGAAAATATTTTAAAATTTTTAAATGGTAATTCTAATAATCATCAAATCATTATTTTTTCTTGTACAAATAGAGAAATACAAATATTAAACAAATTAAATATGGAATATAATTTGGTTAACATATAAATATTATGGAAACAAAAAATGATAAAATAAAACTACTAAAAAGTAGCTATAATCTCTTAAGAGTTGGTTACAGGATAATGGTTTTAAACGTGAAACTCTTTAAAATCCTAATAAAATGTATATTTTTCAAATTTTTTTGTCGCTTGTTGTCGAAACGATATAATCAGATTTAAAAAATTTGCTATTTTTTAAATCTGAACGTTTCTCCAATCTGCACTCATCTTCAAAGAAGACTCGTTTGGTCGCTACGCGCTCCTACAAAAATTTTCAAAATATACATTTTATTAGGATTTCAGCAAAGCGATAAAATAAAACCATTATTCCGTAACCAGAGTTGAAAGTACTAGTTGAAAAATGCAAAAATATAATGTATAATAGATGTGTTAAATAAAAAAAGTGAGGAGATAATAGATTTATGTTTCAAAAATTAGATGCAGTAGAAAAGAGATTTGAGGAGTTAACAGAAAAGATAAGTGATCCAGAAGTAATCTCTAATCAAAATGAATGGAGAGAACTTATGAAGGAGCATGCAGAGTTAGAACCAATAGTTGAAAAATATAGAGAATATAAAAAAGTGCAAAAAACTTATGAAGATGCAAAAGAGATGATAGATGATGCATCTACTGATAAAGAATTAAAAGATTTAGCCGAAATGGAAATGATGGATGCAAAAGAAAAATTACCACAAATAGAAGAAGAAATCAAAATTCTTTTAATTCCAAAGGATAAAGATGATGATAAAAACGTAATTTGTGAAATTAGAGCAGGTGCAGGTGGAGAAGAAGCAGCTCTTTTTGCAGGAACATTATTTAGAATGTATTCTATGTATGCAGAAAAGAAGCATTGGAAATTAGAAGTTTTAAATGAGAATGAAACGGGACTTGGTGGCTATAAAGAAATATCTTTTATGATAACAGGAAAAGGTGCATATAGTAGACTAAAATTTGAAAGTGGTGTTCATCGAGTTCAAAGGGTTCCAGATACAGAAGCAAGTGGAAGAATACATACTTCAACTGCAACTGTAGCAGTACTACCTGTTGTAGAAGATGTAGAAATAGATATAAATCCAGCAGATATAAAAATGGAAGTGTTTAGATCATCAGGTGCAGGAGGACAGCACATTAATAAAACATCGTCAGCAGTTAGATTAATACACGAACCAACAGGAATAGTAGTAGAATGTCAAACAGAAAGATCTCAATTCCAAAATAAAGATAATGCAATGAGAATGCTAAAAACTAAATTATATGATATAGAAAAACAGAAACAAGATAGTGCAGTAGCAAATGCAAGAAAGTCACAAGTAGGAAGTGGAGATAGAAGCGAAAAAATAAGAACATATAACTATCCTCAAGGACGTATAACAGATCATAGAATTGGTCTTTCAATTTATCAAATGGAAGATTTTTTAAATGGAAATTTAGATGAGATGATAGACAATTTAATAGCAGCAGATAGAGCAGAAAAATTAAAAGGCGATGAGGAATAATATAATTAAAAATTATTGACAAATATATTATAAATATGTATAATATTTTTATGGTAACATAATATTTATTAACTAATAAAGGCATCAAAGGAGGTCTAAAATGGCAAGGACAAAAACATTTTATGGCATCTGGACTACGGATGATGAATTGTCTGGTTCCTTTAAAGCTTTTTGTGCAACAAAGCGGCTTGCAATTAAAGAGCTGAAAAAATATCGAGATTGGTTTAGTGATAAACCACCAAAGCCAGACGAAAAACACATTCGGAAATTAGAAATGATAATTTCTGAAGACTAGTAAAACGAAAGTGCACTTCAATGAGGTGCACTTTTTAATAAGAAAAGTAAAAAAAGAATAAAAATAGACTTATAAAAATAAATATAATAGTGAATAAAATTAATAAGGAGAGAAATTTTGGAAAATATTATAAAAACTACTTTAATAGGTCTATTTTTTGGTACATTTGGTACTACATTAGGAGGAATTATTGGAGTAAAACTAAAAAGAACATCTAACAAATTTTTAAGTTTTATACTTTCTTTTGCATCACGGTCTTATGACAGCAATTATATGTTTTGAATTAATACCAGAAGCACTAGCAATAGCTAGCCTACCAGTGGTAATACTAGGAATAATTTTAGGAATAATAATGATGATAATATGTGATATATTTGTGGATAACAAGTTTAATAGAAAAGGGAAAACTGTAAATAGTACAAGAAAAAACGAAAAATGTAGAAATGCTATAAAAAGCAAAGAAAGTAGAAAAACAACAAGTAATATAAAATTCATATCAGAAAAAAATAATTTATTAAAAACAGGAATAATAGTTAGTATAGGTTTAGCAATTCATAATTTCCCAGAAGGACTTGCAATTGGCTCTGGATATGAAGCTTCCGTAAGACTAGGACTATCACTTGCAATAGCCATTTGCTTCCATGATATACCAGAAGGAATATTCCAAAGTAGACAGTGGTGGAAATATGCGAGATAAAGACTGCCTGAATTTGAATATTTTCTATATTTTTTATCTTTAGATAAGTTTCCCTTTAATTTGTGGATGACATATAGTGTTTAAAGCCAGAATAATAAAATTTTTCAAGCATATATATTGAATAAATCATTTAGAATCACAGTGTTGAAAAATAATTACAATTTTGACGTTGTCAAACTTCATTTGAAATTTAATCAACGTACCAAAAGTACGCCTCATAAATTTCAAACTCGTTTTCCTAGTCAAAATTTAATTCTTTTTCAACTGTATTTGTGATTCAGTAAAGAAAGAGATTAAAAATGAGCGATTTATTTAAAATTAATGTACAGTTTGATGAAAAAGGTGATGAGTTAGAAAAAATAATATCATACTTCTTACGAGATGTTTTTATCAAGCATGGGAAGGAGGATAAATGCTTGAAAAAATAAAGAGAACAATATACAAGGTTGCAATTTATATTAGACTTTCAAAAGAAGATATAGATAAAGGATATAATGAAAGCGAAAGTATAACAAATCAAAAAGCATTATTAACTGAATATGTAGAAAAGCTAGGTTGGGAGTATGAACTTGTAGATACTTACATAGACCCTGGATATACAGGAACGAATTTTAATAGGCCAGATTTTAAACGAATGATTAGAGATATAGAATTGGGTAAAATAAATATGGTTGTAACAAAGGATTTATCTCGTCTTGGTCGTGATTACATAGAAACAGGAGAATATATAGAAAAGTGGTTTCCAGAAAACAATGTTAGATATGTTTCTGTAACAGATAATATAGATACTTTTGCTGCAAACAATGGAAATAATGATATTGCACCTTTTAAATCAATATTAAATGATATGTATTCAAAGGATTTATCTAAAAAAATAAAAACAGCTCTACATACGATGCAAAAGCATGGAAAATGGGTAGGAGGTAAAACTCCTTTAGGATATATGAAAGATCCAAAAGATAAGAACCATTTAATTATTTGTGATGAAGAAGCAAAAATTATTAAAACTATTTTTAATATGGCGTTGGCTGGAAATAATGTAGGCATAATAAGAGATTACCTAAATAACAATAATATTCCAACTGCAACTCAAATTAGGTATAACAAAGTAACATTTTGGGAAAATAAAACTGTCAAACTTATACTACAAAACAAAGCATATATTGGTGTTACAATTCAAAACAAAAGAAGTAGAATAAGTTATAAAAACAGAAAACTCCGAGTAAATCCAGAAGAACAATGGCAAATAGTAGAGAATACCCACGAGCCAATTATTGATAAAAATGCTTTTGACAGAGTGCAAAAAATGGGTATAGTACAGAAATATGATAGAGACGAAAAAAAGAATCATTTTTTATTAGATGGTTTGCTAATGTGTTATGAATGTAAACACAAAATTGGAGTAAGAAGCAGAAAAGATGGAAGATTAGATATGATATGCAATAATTACCGTAGAAATTCGAAACTTAATTTATGCACATCACATGGGTTTAACTATGAAAAATTAGAAAAACAGATAATTAGTTGTATAAGAAAATTATTTATTGAAATCGACAATAATAAAATTATGTTAAATATTAAAAATAGTAAAACGAAATATGATTATAAAAAAATGCTTAATAAAATAGAAAAAGAAATAGAACTCATAAATAATAATATTGATAAAATGTATATTGATAAGCTAAATAATAAACTTAGTGAAGAAATGTATGGAAGGATTTTTAAAAAATTAAAAAAATCTGAAAGTGATAAAGAAGCAGAGTACATTGAACTAAAAAAAGAAGCAGAGAAGTGCATGGATGACAATGATGATGAAATAGAAAAAATTGTAAAAGAATTTCTAAAACTTGAAAAACCAACTCCAGAAATTATGAGAGTGCTTATTAACAGAATAGAAATACATCAGAACAAACAGGTGGATTTATATTTTAATTTTAAGAAGTTAAATAATTTATCTGATAAAATTTTAACGTAACAAAACAACTTACAAAAAAACGATAGTTATTTTGACAAAACAAAACGATACATGGTAAAACAAAAGTTATTTTGAATAAACAAAATAACTTGACAAGGAAATAATACTACAGTATAATAAGTATAGGTGATTGAAATGTTAAAAAGAGAAATTTATTTAACTAGAATAAGAGGATTTTATGATAGTGACTTAGTAAAGATACTAGTTGGAATAAGAAGATGTGGAAAATCAGTAATATTAAAACAGATAATGAATGAAATAAAAGAAAAAGGAATTCAAGAAGACCACATATTATACATAAACTTTGAGCTTATAGAATTTGAAGAATTAAAAGACTATAAAAAATTAAATTACTATATTAAAGAAAAAATACAAGATAATAAAAAATATTATGTTTTTTTGGACGAAATACAGAATGTTCAAAAATTTGAAGTAGTTGTAAATTCTTTAAGGGCATCTCTAGAAAATATTAGTATATTTATTACGGGTTCTAATAGTAAATTATTATCAAATGAGCTTTCAACTGTATTATCAGGTAGGTATGTAATTTTTAATATTTATCCATTAATTTTTAAAGAATATATTGAACTAACGGGAAATGACTCAAAAAAAGAAGAAAGTTTTTGGGATTATTTAAAATGGGGCGGACTACCAAATAGAGTTCAATTTACAGATGAAGTGAATATTAAGGATTATTTACATAGTGTTTTTGATTCAATAATATTACGAGACGTTGTAGAAAGATTAGGGTTAAAAGATATTACATTATTTAATTTAATACTTCAATATTTAATTGATATAACAGGAAGAGAGTTTTCAGCTAACAA
>CALXND010000012.1 GCA_944389655.1 uncultured Clostridia bacterium
AAAAAAATAGCTGTAAATTATAACTTTCATTTAAAAATTTTATCACATTTTTTTCAAAAAGTATAGACAAATTAAAAAAAATGTTGTATTATTGGTAGAAATTGGAAAGGTGGTGTTTGTTTTTAGTCTATTAGATTTATTTTTTATTATTTTTATTATTCATACTTTTATTACTTTTTATTCAATTTATTTGTTTTTCAATAATAAAATTTTTCATAATTTACAAGGTTCTAAACTAAATTTAAAATCTAAATATTTCAATAATTAAATTGGAGGTGTTCTCATAAAAAAAATTAAACGTTTTATTTTTATTCTATTTGTATCTTCTCTGTACTGTATTTTAGGCTATAAATTATTCTCTAATATTTTGTATGCAAATTCTGTAATAATTCCATATGGTATACATCCTTTTGATATATGTATAAAAAATCCAGACTTATGGAAATATATTAAAATAATTTTCATTATTACTTATATTTTATCATCATTAATTATTTCTAATTTTTTATATTTTATTTTTTCTTTATTTTTGAAAAAAATAATTAATTTAATTAAAAATAATAATTTTTTAAATTACATAACTAAATTATTCAAAACTATTATGAATTATTTTTATAAAAAAAATATTAAAAATAAATATAAATATTGTTTTTTTGAAAATAATAATAAATTAATTAAATATAAAAATATAGAAGAAAATAATTTAAATTTATTTATTGGAAATTACTATAATTCTAAAATTCCTATTATATTAAAAGAAAAAAGCCTGTATCAAAATATACTTATTACTGGAACTATCGGAACTGGTAAAACTAGTAGTGCAATGTATCCTTTCACCAGGCAATTAATTGAGTATAATGCACATAATAATAAAAGTAAAATTGGTATGCTTATTTTAGATGTTAAAGGAAATTATCATGTTAAGGTTTTAGAATTTGCTCAAAATTGTAACAGACAAAATGATGTAATTATAATTAAATTAGGTGGGAAATATAAATACAATCCTCTACATAAGCCAGAGTTAAAAGCTTCTATAATAGCAAATAGATTAAAAAATATATTGTTGTTATTTTCCCCAAATAATTCAGAAAGTTATTGGCTAGATAAGGTTGAACAAATATTAACCGAGTGTATAAAACTTTGTAGACTATATAATGATGAATATGTTACATTTGAGGAAATACATAAGTTGGTATCAATTGATAATTATTATACACAGAAAATAGAATATCTTCGAGAAAAATTTATAAAAAACCAATTTACAACTGAGGATATTTATAATCTTATGTCTAGCTTAACCTTTTTTCAAAAAGAATTTTTTTCACTGGATTTACGAACTTTATCAATTTTAAAGTCTGAAATTACAAGAATTACAAATTTATTTGTTTCTGATTATGAAGTCTATAAAACTTTTAATCCTAAAAAAGAAGAATTAAATTTTTTTGGATTTAACGATTTAATTAATACAGGTAAAATTGTTGTTTTAGACATGAATATTTCAGAATATAAAAATTTATCTAAAATAATTGCAACATATTTAAAATTAGACTTTCAAACCGAGGTCATGATGAGATTATCAAATAATTTTAACACCTCTTCTAGACCTGTAGCTTTTATTTCTGATGAATATCACGAATATTGCACTATAGGAGATAGTGAATTTTACGCTCAAAGCAGAGAAGCAAAATGTATTAATATTGTAGCTACTCAAAGTTACACATCTCTACTTAACAGTCTAAATAACAAATATGCAGTAGAAGTAATTATTCAAAATTTAGTTAATAAACTTTGGTTCAGAACTGATGACATTTTTACTATTGAAAGTGCACAAAAACAAATTGGGAAGGAAGATAAAGAAAAATTGTATAAAAGTATATCAGAAAATGCAAAAGAAACCAATTATAGTTATATAACAAATTCCTTAAATTCAACAGATTCAAGTATTTCTGAAAGCATTAGCACTCAAATCACATATGATTTTATTTATGATACTAACTTTTTTACTCAAGAACTTGAAAATTTTTGTTGCTTAGCATTTTTATCTGATGGAGAAAAAATAATAAAACCTGAAAAAATAAAATTAAAACCATATTTTAAATAATAAAATTTTAAAATCTATACTAAAGTAAAGGCGGTGAAAGTTGCCATTTAAATATAAAAATCGGAATGAAAGGAACGTGATTAATTATGAAACAGAAAGAAATCTTTTTATTTAAAATTTTTTGTATATTATTTCTTACATTTTTATTTTTTAATTTTAATTTTAGTTATGCTGGACTTTTTGATAATACTCCTGAACTTGTTTCTGTATTGAATAAAGCTCTAGAAGATATAGAAGGATGGCTTTTAACACTAGCCACTCCAGCAGCTGCTGTTGCTGTAGGAGTAGGAGTTTTTATGAAAAAATTTAGTTTTGGAGATGAAGAAAGAATTCGTATTTCTAAAAAATTAATTAGAGGTTCATTATTCTCTTACGGATTTATTTTAGCAATTAATTTAATATTATCTGCAATTAACTCATTAATTTCATAACTTTAAGCAGATATTTTTATTGTATATTACTACTTTTTTAAAATTTCAGAGTAATGTACATTTTAATAGGGAGGTATTATTTTGGAAAGTGCAACAAATATTACTAATATATCTCAAGTAATAATTGATACAATTAATAATTTACTCGGCACACTTTTTTCCTCAATAGATAATAGTGTTTATGATATATTAGACAAACTAACTTTTATCGATATGGATATTTTAGATTATTCTTTTTTAGGGAAGCTCTTTAATCAAAATTCAGCAAATGGTCTATTGGTTATTGCTAATTCATTACTTCTAGCTGTTTGTGTTTACTATTGTTTTAAATTACTTTACGCTCATTTTACAGGAATTCAAATAGAAAGACCTTATCAATTTGTATTTAAATTATTAATATTTGGAATATTTATTAATTGTTCTTTATTTATAGTTGAATTTTTTATATATTTTCCTACATTAATAGATGCTACAATTAGGCAAATTGGTGAAATGATTTTAGGCCAAGAAATAAGTTTTTCTACGTTAATAAATAATCTAAATTCAGTTATAACTGTTGATGCAAAAAGTATAAATGTATTTTCTTTTGAAGGAATTGTAAAAAGCCTTACATCTGTTAGTTTTATAAGTTTAATTTTTTCATATTCTCTAAGATATGTAATGATAAAAGTATTTATATTATTAACTCCATTTGCATTGATTTCACTTATTAATACCTCTACATCTTGGTTTTTCAAATCATGGCTTAAAGTTTTTCTATCTCTTTTATTTATGCAAATATTTATTTCACTTATTTTAATAATTGCCCTTTCTCTTGATTTTGCTTCAAATGAAATAATTTCTAAAATTTTAATTATTGGCTCATTATATGCATTAATTAAAGCAAATTATTTTGTGCAACAATTCGTGGGAGGAATTTCTACTGATGTTTCTCAAAATTTAAGATTTTTACGTAGTCGAAATAATATTTAATAATTAGGATGGAGGTTTATATGAAATTTATTATTCCACAAAATTATGATTTTAAAAGTAAGTTATTAGGTTTTATTGATTATTCTACTGTAATAATTAATATTATATGGGGATTAATTGTATTTGCATTTGTATACTTTATTATTCCAAATTTAATTTTTAAGGTTGGTGTATTTATTGTATTATTTTTACCTTTTGCCCTCATTAGTATAATTGGATTTAATAACGAAAAGATTATATACATAATTCAATATTTGTTTGAATATTTCAAAAAACCTAAAATTTATTTGTACAAAAAATATTAATTTTCAATTGTAAAATTTATAGTTAAATGATATAATATTTTCTAGACTTTTGAATTGGAGGAATCATAAATGAAACTTGAAAACGCAGACATATCATCACTTTTTTCAATTACATCTATACCAGATATATTCTTTTCGGAATATTTATCTGAGGCTAGTGGCGATTTTATAAAGGTATATTTATATATGGTGTTTTTATCAAAGTATGATAAGGACATAAAAATAAATGACTTATCTAAAAAATTAGTTTTACCTGTAAAAACTATTCAAGATGCTGTAAAATATTGGGAAGAACAATGTTTAATTACTAAAAAAAACACAGGATATATTATAAATAATATTCAAGAAATAGAGTTACACAAATTGTATAAGCCAAAAACTGCCTTATCTGCTGATCAATTACAGAAGTCTGCTGAAAATCAAAAAAGAGCTAAAGCTATAGACTTTATAAATAACAAGTATTTTTCTGGTTTAATGCCTACAACTTGGTATCCAGAAATAGAATTATGGTTTAAGAAATACAAATTTGATGAAGAAGTCATGATTGCTCTTTTCGGTTATTGTTTTGACATGTCTGCATTGCATAAGAATTATGTACAAGCTGTAGCAGAAGCATGGAGTAAAAACAATATAAAAACCTTTAATGATTTAGATATTTACTATGAAAAACAAGAAAAATTAAAAATAATTGCAAAAACTATATCTAAAAAATTAGGACTTACACGAGCCCTTACTCAATATGAATATGCTTATATTGAAAAGTGGAATATTGATTTTGGATATAATCTAGATGTAATTGAAATAGCATTAAAAAGAACTACTTCAAAAGCTAATCCAAATTTTGATTATTTGGATAAGTTGCTAACAGATTGGCATGAGCGTGGATTTAAAACTCCTCAGGATGTTCAAAATTTCTTAAGTGAAATGAAAAATAAAAATAAAAATGTAAAAAAACTAGAAAAAGAAACTGGCTACGATAAATACGAGCAAAGAAATTATGATAATTTAGATTCTTTATACGCCAATTTCAAGAAATAATAGTTGGAGGTTTAGTGGTGGATTTAGTTTTAAAAAATATTTTAATACAATATAGTAAGAAAAAAGCTAATCACGAATTTGAAGCAGAAAAAAGAAAGCAGGAAATATATAATAAATATCCCAAATTACAAGATTTAGATAAAAAAATTTCTTCTCTTGCAATTTCTACTACTAAAGCATTAATTAGTAATAATGACAAAAATTTACTTAATGAATTAAATAATAATATAGAAAAATTAAAAGAAGAGAAAAATAAAATCCTTAAATCCTTAAATCTTGATAAATCTTTTTTTGAACCACATTATGATTGTCCAATATGCAAAGATACTGGTTATATCACAAATGAAGATTATTCTACTTCTATGTGTAATTGTTTAAAGCAAAGATTATATGATGAGCAATACAATAAAGCAAATATCTCAAATTTAGATGTTCAGAATTTCGATAAATTTACAGATTTACTTTATTCTGATGAAATTAATGAATCTAAATATCACACCAATGTTTCTCCTCGAGAGAATATTAATTTAATTAAAGATATTTGTCTAAAATTTATAGAAAATTTTGATAGTAAAGAACAGAAAAATCTTTTGTTTACTGGTAACACTGGACTTGGAAAAACATTTTTATCCAGTTGCATAGCTAACGAGATAATAAAAAAAGGAAAAAATGTACTTTATCAAACTTCTCCAGTTATGTTAGATTCTATTATAGATTACCGTTTTGGAAAATCAAATTCTATTAATATTTTAGATAGTATTTTATCTGCTGATTTATTAATTATAGACGATTTAGGCACTGAGTGCATTAATAATATGAAATTCGCTGAATTGTTTAATGTAATAAATACTAGATTATTAAATCAAAATAAAATTACAAAAACAATAATTTCAACAAACTTGAGCTTAAAGAATTTGTATACTAATTATGATGAACGTATAATATCTAGAATTGTTGGTAACTATGATATTTGCTATTTTTACGGTGATGATATACGTTTTAAGATAAGGAATAAATAATAAAATTTTTAAAACTCGTTTACAATTGTAAGCGAGTTTTAATATGGGTATAATTATTTTTAATTACTGCTCTTTTCTTTACTACATTAATTATTTAAAATTACATTTTCTATAACATCCATAATATCCATAATTTTGTTTAATGTCATGCACTTTTCTATTATTTAAAATTAGAAAAGTACACTATATATTTGATTATTTGGAATGCAGCCAAAACTCCTACTATCTATTGATTCTCCCCTATTATCTCCCATCACATAAACAGAATCTTCTGGAATAATTAAATCTACATACATGTACTCTTCATAGCCACTTCTATTAGCATAACCTATTTTTTCTTCATTTAAATACAATTCGTTTTTTTCTGTTATTTGTATATGGTCTCCAGGTATGCCCACAATTCTCTTAATAAATTTATTTTTAAATGGATTTATACTAAAATAATTATTATATTTTGCTAATACATTATTAGCGTCAAATTCCTCCTTTGAAACATATAATACACTTGGCTCATTAAATATTATTATATCTCCTCTATTTAATTTATAATCTGTTATTACTTTCCAACGGTTTGATAATTTAATTTCATCAGGTGCTAATGTTGGAAACATTGACATTCCTTCTATTTTGCACGGAAATATAAATGTGTTTGTAAATAAAAAATAAATTAATATGGAACTAATAGCAATAATAATATATTTTAATAATTTTTTATGCATTCTTATCTCCTTTACTAAAATTATTTTTTTCTCTATCAATGTATCTATATGTATTTAAATCTGGAAAATCTATTTCTCTATCCGTAACATTATTTACATTAGTCTTATACGTTGTTATGCATTCTAATACACCTTCATTATTATATTTTTCTTCTTTTAATACGAATCCAGTTTCCATATCAATCCACATTATAACATAAGATTCTTCATTCTTTATAAGTTGAATTTTGATACAATTTACACCATTATATTTTTCCTTATTTAAATATTTATATCCATCACTATCTATATATGGAACATTATCAAACTCGTTTTTTAATGGATGCAAAGAAATTATTTCTTTAGTGGTTACAATTACATCTGTTTCATTGCCATTTTCATCTACTTTTTGCCCTTTTATTTTTGAATAAGTTCTTTCATCCATATGAATTGCAAAATCATTTGCATAAAGTGTCATTGTTTCATAATTATCACCATATTGTTCAACTCTACGTGCATTTTCTTTTTGTATTATTTTTTCAACTTCTTTTTCTCCATATTTAAAAGAATACCTTTCTTTTACTATTATATAATTATTAGTATTACCATTTTTTTCTATAAGTTCATATACATATTTTCTTGAATATTTACTATTAATTATCATTTTATATCCTAACAATAAAATTAGTATAATATTTATAATAGTAAATATATTAATAATAATTTGTATTTTATTTTTCATCTAACCACCTATTACATTTTTATAATTCATATTATAATATAGTAAATGAATTTATTTATTTTAACTAATATATCATCAAAGTGTTGGTAATTCAAGTAGTTTGCTTCTTTTTATTCATTATCGTTAGTTCTTTGTAAGTGTAATAAGCATTATTAGTACTATAAGTTACTTTCTAAAAAATCTCATTATAATTCTCCTCAATACAATAATTTAGATTCATTAGAATATTTACTCATAAGAAAATTGGACGTTAACGAAATCGAAGATTTCGACGTCCACATGTGCATTTTGCTTCGCAAATATGCACAGCTCAAGGAAAATTAACCTTGTTGTATACGGAAAAATCATTAAAAACACTGAAATTTCAAAGAAAAATTCGATTTTTCCTATACAATAAAAAATATATCTCAATGTTAGATATTTTTCTAACATCGAGATATATTCAACTTTTATTTTTTTAATATATCTTATTCCTCTGATTTTTCTTCCATTGGAATTGTTTCTACACTAACTACTTTTCCTTCATTAGTTCTCATTAGTGTAACACCTTGTGTTGAACGTCCTAAAATACTTATGTCTGCAACCTTTAGTCTAATAATTGTTCCAGTATCTGTTATAAGCATTACGTCCTCATCATCTGTTGCAATTCTTATTCCAACTAAATTTCCTGTTTTTGGTGTTACTTTATATGTAATTACACCTTTTCCTCCTCTTGTTTGTATTCTATATTCGTCTAGTTCTGTTCTCTTTCCAAATCCATTTTCTGTTATTGCTAAAAGAGTTGCTTTACTTCCCTGAATAATAGATTCCATTCCAATTACGTAGTCATCTTCTGAAACCCTTATTCCAATAACTCCTTGAGATACTCTTCCCATAGGTCTTACATCTTTTTCATCAAATGTAATACACATTCCTTTATGTGTTACAAGTACTACATTATCTTCTCCATCTGTAAGTCTTACTTCTATGAGTTCGTCTCCCTCTTTTAAAGTAATACCAATTAGTCCATTCTTTCTTACAGATATATATTCATTTAATGCTGTCTTTTTGATTATTCCGTTTTTTGTAGCCATTAATAAGTATTTACCTTCTGCAAAATTTGCAATTGGAATAACTGCTGATATTTTTTCTCCTCCGTCTAGCATTAAAAGGTTAACTATTGCTGTACCTTTAGCAGTTCTTCCAGCTTCTGGTATTTCGTATCCCCTTAATCTATATACTTTTCCTTTATTACTAAAGAATAGTATTGTATCATGAGTTGAAGCTGTAAATATTTCTTTTACAAAGTCTTCTTCTCTAGTTGCAATTCCTGTTATTCCTTTTCCTCCTCTTTTTTGACTTTTGTATGTATCTATAGGCATTCTCTTAATATACCCAAAATGAGTTAAAGCAACAACACATTGTTCTTCTTTTATTAAGTCTTCTACTTCAAATTCCCCTTCTGCTGCAACTATTTTAGTCTTTCTTTCGTCTCCGTATTTATCTTTTATTTCTAATAATTCTTCTTTAATGATGTCATAAACTAATCTATCGCTAGCAAGTATAGCTCTTAAGTGTTCTATTAATTTCATTAATTCTGCATATTCTTCTTCAATTTTTTCTCTTTGCAAACCTGATAATGTCTTTAACCTCATGTCCAATATTGCTTGAGCTTGTATATCAGAAAGACCAAATCTTTCCATCAATCTTTCTTTTGCATCATCATATGAATTTCTAATTATTTCAATTACTTCGTCTATGTTATCAAGAGCAATTTTTAATCCTTCTAATATATGTGCTCTTGCTAAGGCTTTATCTAAATCAAATTGAGTTCTACGAAGAATTACTGTTTTTCTATGGTCTATATAATAGTCTAAACATTGTCTTAATGTTAGAATTTTGGGTTCGCCATCTACTAGTGCAAGCATTATTACTCCAAATGTTTCTTGCATTTGAGTAAATTTAAATAATTGATTTAAAATAACCTGTGCATTTACATCTCTTTTTAATTCAACTACTACTCTGACCTTTTCTTCCCTATCAGATTCATCTCTTACTTCTGATATTCCCTCTATTCTCTTTTCTTTAACTAAATTAGCAATATGTTCTATTAATTTAGCTTTATTTACTTGATAAGGTAAAGATCTAACAACTATTCTTTGCTTATTTCCACTCATCTCTTCAATTTCTGCCTCAGCTCTCATTGTTATTTTTCCTCTACCTGTTGTATACGCTTGTTTTATTCCTTCTCTACCTAGAATTAATCCTTCTGTTGGAAAATCTGGTCCTTTTATTATTGCCATCAATTCTTCATCTGTAACATTATCTGAATCGATTATTTTAACAATACCATTTATAACTTCTGTTAAGTTATGTGGTGGTATATTTGTTGCCATTCCTACTGCAATACCTGATGACCCATTTATTAAAAGTGTAGGTATTTTAGCAGGTAAAACTGTTGGCTCTTGTAATCTATCATCATAGTTAGGCATAAAATCTACAGTGTTTTTCTCTATATCTGTAAGCATTGTTTCTGCAATTTTAGACATTCTTGCCTCTGTATACCTCATTGCAGCTGGTGCATCCCCATCTACAGAACCAAAGTTTCCATGTCCATCAATTAAAGGATATCTAAGTGAAAAGTCCTGTGCCATTCTTACCATTGCATCATAAACAGAAGAGTCGCCATGTGGATGATATCTTCCTAAAACTGATCCTACAGTATTAGCACTTTTTCTGTATGGCTTGTCTGATGTAATTCCATCTTCATACATAGCATATAAAATTCTTCTATGTACTGGTTTCAAACCATCTCTTACATCTGGAAGCGCACGCGAAACAATAACACTCATCGCATAATCTATATATGATGTTTTCATTTCTGTTTCGATGTTTCTTTCAATAATTTTTCCTTCATTTTCTTCCATTTTTACTATTCCGTCCTTTCTAAATTAGTAATTTGAACTACTCTTGTATTATACTATAAAAGCCTTTAAATTTGCAAGTAAATGAAGCCAATTTTATCTAAAAATCGGCTTTATTTTTAAAGTAAATAATCTCTCCTCGAATAATAAATATGTACTATATCTACTCTTTTATTCTCTTCGCTTATCTTGTATAATAATACATAGTTTTTTACTTGTAATTTTCTATATATGGTATTTCTTGGCTTTGTTATTACTTCCATGCACGAATAAGGAAATATTGATAATCTTTCCGATTTTTTTTCTATTTCTTTAATAAAATGGTCAGCTGAAATTTTAGCTTTTAATGTAATACTTATATATTCATATATTTCTATTAATTCCTCTTCTGCACTATTTGTTATCTTTATGTAATAATAATTATTTAATACCATATTTTTCTCTTAATTCTTTAAAAACGACCTTTGCATCACGAACTCTACCATTTCTTATATCATCTTCACTTCTATCCAATGCTCTATTTAATCTTTCAAAGAATTTTTTTCTTTCAATATCATCTGTTTCTGCTTCTGTATCAACAACAATAACTCTATTTTGTATATCATTTCTTAATTTTTCTTCCATAATCTCACAACCTTTCATTAGTATTATACCATATATATTATTAAATAAAATATTTTGTTAAAATTTACTTCTACTTTGCGATATGCGTTAGCAAATATTATATATTCTAAAGCTTTTTATTCAAACTAGCATATATTTTAGAAAACTATATACCATTTGTTTACTATTTATTTATCAAAGCGTTAACCATATCTTATGTTAATAAATTGGCTAATTCTAATTGCTCTTGAGATAAATTAAAGTTTTGGCCATTATTTTTTATTAAATTATGAAGATTTTCTATTACTCTTGCTTCTTTTAGTGTATTTTCTATAGGTAATAATTCTTTTAACTTTTCTTGTATTTTTTCATATTCTCTTTGCATACCTTCAAAGTCTTTATTTTCAAAATATTCCTTCCAGTTTCCTTCATATTTCGCAAGCTTGTCTGTACCATCTATTTGTTGCATGAATTCGTTCTCTATCTTACTACTAACACTATCTAAAATAGCATTTTTCCCATTACTAATTAAATTTGCAATATTATCATTTAAAAGTCCTGAGGAATTTGTTTTATCAATTACAGTATCTAAAACATTTGAAATTCCATCAATTATGCCTCCACTTTTTATTGCGTCTCTAGCTTGAGAAACATCTTCAAATTTTCCAGTAAATATTCCTATAACGCTTTTGCCTAAATTAATTGCTCCATCTATAGCTGTATCAATTCCTTCTTTTAGTCCTCCTTTCAATAAAGCATCTTTTACTTCCACTACTCCATCTTCTACAAAATCTGGTAAAATCATTCTAATACCAACATCTAAAGCTGAATTTATTACTTTTCCCAAAGTTGATTCCAAAAATCCATTTTGTTCTTTTTCTGTTACTAATTCATTACTATTATTATTTACATTCATATTATTATTTAATTCCATAATAACCTCCATTCGAGCTAATTTTGCTCTAATAAAAATTTATTTAATAACCTCTAAAATTAGCAAGAATGATAGAGGTTATTATTAGACATCTCAAATTTTCTTTTAGAAAATTTGAGGGTGATAGCAATTGTAGCTTAAGTATTGAAAAACTTGTTTTTTCACACTAGTTATCTCCTCTCATTATAATTATTAATTTCAATAATTTAAATTTATATAAATTAACTGATTGTGAAATAAATTTTAATTAATATAATTTAATTATTTTATTTATTTCATTATTTATTTTTAAGTATTCCCTTCTTACTTTTTTATTTATTAAATTCATTTTATTATTTTTATTTATTAATTTATTATAATTATCACTATAACTTAAAGTTCCAATTATTTTAAACTCGCTAAATATTCTTTTTAGTAAATTTATATCTATAGAATTTTTATTATATTTATTAAATATTATATAAAATTTTTCTTTTTTAATTTTTAATTTATTTATATATAATTCTAAAATTTTTATTGATTTGCTTATTTCTGAAAGATTAGTATCTGATAAAAAAAGATTAATATCACTTTTATTTATAATTTTTTTATTATTATAAATATCTGCATTGGTGTCTATAATAATATAATCATAATTATTTTTAATTTCGTCCAAATAATTATTAAAAAAAATATCTATGTTATTTTTTAATTTATTCTCTTCAAAAATAAATAAATCTAATTTTTTATTTATTTTTATAATATTTGAAATTTTGTCGCTAGATTTAATTCCTAAGATTGTTTGAATAGATTTATTAAAAATATCTAAATCTATAATTAAAATTTTTTTATTTGAATAAAAATTAATTTTTGAAAAATTTATTGAAAAAATGCTCTTTCCAACACCTGCTGGGCCTATTATGCAAATAATTTTTCCTTTTTTATTATTTAATTTATTATTTTTTATAGTATTAGTTTTTAAATTTTTCGCTTTTATTTTTTTAAATTTATTTTTTATTAAACAAGTAGTGTTTTTAATTTTTGAAAAATTGTTTTGTTTATTTTTATTTAATTTAATTTTATTTTTTTCTTTCTCTAATATTATTCTTTTTAAATTATTAATCTCTTCTTGTAGTTCAACATTAACTATATTATTATTTTCCTTTAAAATTCTTACCAATTCTTCAATTCTAATTTGATTATTTAATAAAATTTTATATACCCCTATATTATATAATTGGTTTTCTAAAGTCTCGTCTTTTTCTCCTAAAAATAATATTATTTTAATTTTTGTATTAATCTCTAAAATATTGTTTATTAATTTAATTGTACTAATCTCTCCAGGTAGTAAGTCGTTCAAAATTACAAAATCGTAGTTTTCATTATTTTCTAAAAATTCTATAATACCCTCTTTATATTGTATATCTGAGATATCTATTTTTAAATCTTTATATTTTTTTAATTCTGAATTTAAATATTCATTTCCTATTGCTGTTATTATTTTTATCATATTTTAATTTCCTTTTATTTAGTATAAATTTTTATGATTAACTTTTATTTTCAATTATTTCTCTTTCAAAATCTGCACTCTCTATTTTATTTAATATGTGTTCATCTCCAACAAACATAAGACATTCTCCTCTTTTTAAAGATTTTATTTCAATTTTTTCTTTTTCAGATAAGTTGGTATATTGCTCTAATATTTTTATATTTTCTTCTTCTAAAGAGAAAAATGTTTTTATACTAGAATTATTTAAAATACTTTTTCCATAATTTCCATTATCTAAACTAAAAATGTCTGATATGTCCTGCGTTATAGCTACACTACTTCCTCCATATTTTCTAATTGTTTTAAATATTTTATATATAAAACTGGCTACGTCTTTATTTGAAGTAACTCCTATTAATCTCCATATTTCATCTAAATAAATTGCTTTTTTTATTTTTCTGTCTTTTTTTATTTTGTCCCAAAATAAATCTGTAAATAAATACATTCCATATTTTAAATTTTCTTCTCCTAGTTCATATACATCAGCCACAATTAATTTATTATTTAATTCTACATTTGTATAATTATTAAAAAATTTTAATGATCCCTTTATAAAAGGAATTAGTTTTATTTTAAATAATCTTGTTTTTTCATCTTTTTCTAAAATATTATAAAAATCCTCTAATATAGGCATATCATAGCTATCTTTAAATACTGGTTTAATATTAATCTTATCATTCGATTCTTTATATAATGTTTTGTCATCAAAAGTAATATTTTTGCTTTTATATAATTCTATAAGTTTTTCTTCTAATATTGCTTTCTCTTCTTCATTTATTTTGCCAAAAATCAAATTAAAAAATCCTATTAATTTACTTATTTTATTAGCTAAATAACCTTGCTCATCATCCTCTATACTTTCTTTTCTTATATCAAAAACATTAATATATGTATCAGAACCTGGACCAATTTTTAGCAAAGTTCCATTTAAGTTTTTACATAAATTTTGGTATTCTCTTTCTGGATCTATAATATATTGCTCAATTCCAAGTAACCTATATCTTAAAATCAATAATTTTGTATAAAAAGATTTACCTGCTCCAGACGTTCCAAATATACACATATTCGCATTTTTATATTTATTTGTATTATATCTATCTACAAATATTAAAGAATTATTGTAAATATTTGTTCCTATAAAAATTCCATCTTCATCAAATATTGCAGAAGATAAAAATGGATATGTAGCAACTAATCCACTTGTTAAAACATTTCTCTTTGAAACTTCCTTTAGTATTTTGTTATTTTCCATTAGCGGTAATGATGCTCTAAAGGCTTGCTCTTGCCTAAAATATGCTCTTCTAGTTTTCATTCCTTTACTTTCTAAAATTCCTTCTAATTTATTTAAAATATTTTCTAATTCTTTTACACTTTGTGAATATGTATTAATATAAATATATAAAAAATATAAATCTTCATTATTTATCTGTAATTCTTTTCTAATATATTTTGCATCATTATATGTAAAAGCTGCTATATCAATATCTTGTCTATTAGCATTATTTTCTTTTAAATCTACTCCTACGTTTCCTATATGGTATGTTAGGTCTCTTATTGTTTTATATGTATTTTGTTTTTCATAAAAAATTGATATATTTACATCTATATTCGTATCAATTATTGTTTTTAATAATAATTCTGTTTGTTCTCTATAATAATTAATTATTAATAATGTAGAAAAATAATTATTATCCATTTCAATATATTTAGGATTATTTAAATTTATATATGCTGGCGCCAAATAATCATTATCCGAAAATGTCCCTTCTAAAAATTTTAATTTGCTTTTTTTATTTAATTTATTTTGTTTTTTATTTAATTTATTAAATATCATTTAATTTCCTCTTTCTTTTTTATTATTTATTTTTTAGCCTTTCTTATTTTTTTATTAATATAATTTATTATTTATTTTATTTTTATTTTTAATTATTTTTCCTTTTTATTTATTATTAAAATAAATTCTTGTATTATAAAAAGAAAATAATATATTTTTTATTTCTTCTTTATTATTGATGTCTTCTGCTAAATTTCCACATCTTGATAAATTATCTTTTATTTTAAAATACTTATTATTTAAATCCTCAAAAGCATAATTTTTTACATTTTTAATTTCCTTACTATTATTTTGATAATTAATTATTATATAATAATTTTTCGATGATGATTTTTTCTTATTATTTAATTCTTTTATATAATTAATATATTTATCTGATATTTTTTGAATATTTTTTTCTTCTAGATTATAATTTTCTTTTATTTTAAAAAAATGATTAGACAAATCTTCTTTTGTACTTTGAACTAAAATTTGAAAATTAAAATTACATGTTTTTAAAAATATTTTATATGAATTTAATATTGCTTCTTTTTCTAACTCAGATTTCAAGTTAAAATTTATTGGTCTAATTTTAATTATTTTTATAAAATTATTATTTTTTAATTTTATCACTCCATTTTCAAATATTTCGTCAATTCCCATCCACTCTTCTGTAGAAATAAGATTATTTTGTTTATTTTTAATTTTTATAAAATCTCCTCCTTAAAGTTTATTAATTTAAGGTTACAGGATAATAATTAAATAGCTTTTACGTTACTATTATATTAAATACCATTATCATGTAACAATTTAAAATATTATCTAAAATAAATAATATATAATTTTTATTAATTAACAATTTTATATATTTTTATATAATGGATTAAATAAGAAATAAATTTTTTTAAGATTTTTAAATTTTTGATTAAAATTTTTTGATATATTAAATTTATATCATATTTTTATTCTTATTACAAGTAAAATCGTATGACACCTTTCGACTTTATTCGACAATATTGCAAACGTTCTGTTATTAAATTTAATAATTAAGCAGAGAAATTTTTTAATATTTCCCTGCTCTAATAAAATTATTTGCTAAATATCAAGATTTTTAACATATTTTGCATTTTCTTCTATAAACTTTCTTCTTGGTGTTATATCATCACCCATTAATATTGTAAATATTTCATCTGCTTTGATAGCATCTTCTAATTTTACTTTTATTAATATTCTATGTTCAGGGTTCATGGTTGTCTCCCATAATTGCTCCGGATTCATTTCTCCCAAACCTTTATATCTTTGTATATTCACACCATCTCTACCCATTTCATTTAAATGCTTAGTCATTTCTTCATCTGTATAACAATAAATATCTGGTTTTCCCTTTTTAGATAATTTATATAGCGGTGGCTGAGCTAAATATACATTTCCATTCTCTATTAAAGGTCTCATATATCTAAAGAAAAATGTTAATAATAAAGTTCTAATATGAGCACCATCGACATCGGCATCCGCCATAATTATTACTTTTCCATATCTTATTTTAGATATATCAAAATCTGCTCCAATTCCAGCCCCAACTGCTAATATTACTGGTTGTAATTTATCATTATTGTATATTTTATCTGCACGTGATTTTTCTACATTAAGCATTTTTCCCCATAAAGGAAGTATTGCTTGAAATCTCCTATCTCTTCCCTGTTTTGCGCTACCGCCTGCTGAGTCTCCCTCTACTATATACACTTCACACTCAGATGCAACCTTACTACTACAATCTGCTAATTTCCCAGGTAAAGTAGATGTCTCTAACGCACTTTTTCTTCTTACTAATTCTCTTGCTTTTCTTGCTGCTTCTCTTGCTCTAGATGCACTAATACACTTTTCTAGAATCGTTTTTGCTACTGCTGGATTTTCTTCTAAGAAATTAGATAAAGCTTCGTTTACTGCGCTACTTACAATTCCTGTAACGTTACTATTACCTAATTTTGTTTTTGTCTGTCCTTCAAATTGTGGTTCTTTAACTTTTACAGAAACAACTGCTGTTATTCCCTCTCTTATATCTTCGCCTTGAAGATTTCCATCTTTTTCTTTTAGTAAGTTATGTGATTTTGCATAATCATTAAATGACTTTGTAAGAGCTCTTTTAAATCCCTCTAGATGTGTTCCACCCTCTACAGTATTGATATTATTTACAAATGTAAGAATATTTTCTGAATATGCTGTAGTGTATTGAAATGCTATTTCTATTGGAACTTCTCCATCTTTTTCTATATAAATTGGATTTTTGTGTAATTTTTCTTTATTTTTATTTAAGTATTCTACAAAAGAATTTAATCCTCCCTCAAAATGGAATTCTGCTTTTTTACTTGGCTCTTCTCTTAAATCTTCAATTCTTATTTTTAATCCTTTTGTTAAAAATGCTATTTCTCTAAATCTTTCCTCTAATGTGCTATAATCGTAATTTAGTGTTTCAAAAATTGTTCCATCTGCTAAAAATCTTACTTTTGTTCCAGTTTTATCAGAATCTCCAATTCTTTTTAAACTTTCTACTGTTTTTCCTTTTTTGAATTTCATCTGATAAATTCCGCCATCTCTTTGAATTGTTACTTCTGTCCATTCAGATAAAGCATTAACTACAGAAGCACCAACTCCATGAAGTCCACCAGATACTTTATATCCACTATCTCCACCAAATTTTCCTCCTGCATGCAATTTTGTATAAACTGTTTCTGCGGCAGATATTTTAGTTTTTGGATGTATATCTACTGGAATTCCTCTACCATTATCTTCTACACATATAATGTTTCCAGGTTCTATTTTTATATATATTTCTGTACAATATCCAGCTAATGCTTCATCTACACAGTTGTCCACTATTTCATAAACTAAATGATGTAATCCTCTAATTGAAACACTACCTATATACATACCTGGTCTTTTTCTTACTGCTTCTAGCCCCTCTAATACTTGAATTTGTTCTGCCCCATACTCATGCTCAAATTTTTCCATTACTTTTCCTCCTCGTGCTTTTATGTTTTATTTATTTGCTCTTTTGCTAAGTGTTGTTGAAGAAATATTTGTAATATACCCTAACAACTTTCCTTTTTTATTTATTATAATTAAAGATTTCTTATTATTTTCAGACACATCTATAATATTATCACTAATTTTCAAATTTTGTAATACTTCTTCAAATTTTTTTTGTTTTTTTAATGCTTTTATATCTAAAATTGCTATTACATCCTTAAAATTAATGGATACATCTTTTCCCACATGTACATACATTAGATTATTTCTCCTCTTTTTACATTATATAAATTGTAGTCTGAACCATTCAAGTCAATTTTATCTGTTCCTGTTAAAATTACTTGTGTATTTTCTATATTTTTTAAAAAGTTCTTTCTTCTTTTTTCGTCTAATTCTGACATAAAATCATCTAGCAAAAGAATAGGATATTCTCCTATTTCATTATGTATAACATTTAGTTCCGACAATTTTAAAGAAAGCACTGCTGTCCTATTTTGCCCCTGTGATCCATATGTGCTTACTTCGTTCTCATTTATATATATCACAAAATCATCTCGATGTACACCCTTTGTAGTAAATCCTTTTATTATATCTAATTTTCTTCTTACTTTTAATAATTTTAGATATTCTTCTTTATTTTCACAATTAGAAATATATTTTATTTCCAAAATTTCTTTTTCGTCTGTTATCTTTCCATGAATATTATTTATTTCTTTTTTTATCTTATCTATAAACATTTTTCTATATTCATATATTTTTTCTGCATACTCTATTAACTTTTCGTCCCATATGTCAAGCATTGCTTCTGATTTATTTTCTTCTCTAATTTGTCTTAAGTAATTATTTCTCTGTTCTATTGTTTTTAAATACATATTTAGATTATATACATAATTTGGTCTAAGTTGTCCTATCATCATATCTAAAAAACGTCTTCTTTTAGCAGGACCATCTTTTAAAATATTAATATCATCAGGTGTAAAAATAACTATATTTACATTTCCTAGCAATTCACTAAGTTTTTTTAACTTTACACCATTTAAATATATTTGTTTTTTATTTCCTATTTCAATTTTTATTTTTCCATCTCTATCACTTTTTTGATAATTTATCTCAATTAAACATTTTTCTTTTCCAAACATTATCATTTCTTTTTCTTTTGTAGTTCTAAAAGATTTTCCAAAACTGCAGAGAAATATAGATTCTAAAATATTTGTTTTTCCTTGAGCATTATCTCCATAAATAATATTTAAATTTTTATTAAAATTTATTTCTAATTCTTTATAATTTCTAAAATTTAGTAATTTAATTTTTTCTATGTACATTTTTATGTCCTTTTATTCACATTTATCTAACTTTTTCCCACTAGTTATCCACAAAATTGTGGATAACTGGTGGGCATTTTTCTATCTAATTTTAATAATTAATTTTCCAACAACTTTAATCTTTCATCCTTATTGGAAGAACCATATAAATATAGTCTCCCCCTTCTTCAACAGGTCTTATTATACAAGGTGAAATACTTGTCCCAAAATCAATAAAAACTTCTTGATCATCAATTGCTCTTAGTGCATCTAAGAAATATTTTGGATTAAATCCTGCTTCTAGATTTTTTCCTTCTGTTGTTACATACATTTCTTCTTTTGCATCACCTGTTTGATTTGTACAAGATATTGTTACTTTTCCAATATCTATATTAACTTTTACTGGATATTTTTTCTCTTTTTCTATACTTGATGATGATATTAAACTAATTCTTTCAAAACAATTTTGTATTGTGTTTTTGTCAACGCGAATTCTTGTCTCCCAATTTTCAGGTATTACACTAGAATAATTTAAAAATTCACCATCTAATAATCTTGTAACTATTTTACAATTTTCCATTTCAAATAGTGCTTGATTTTTTGCAACACCTATTTTTATAGTATCATATGAATCGATTATAATTTTATTTATTTCGTTTAATGTTCTTCCTGGAATTACAGCTGTAAAGTCATTTATTTTATTTTGTAAAAACTTGCTTTTCCAAGCTAATCTAAATCCATCTACTGCAACAACATTTAATTTATTATTTTTAATTTCAAATAAACATCCTGTAAATATTGGTCTATTTTCTTCTGTGCTAACAGCAAATATTGTTTTTCTTATCATATCTTTTAAAGAATTTTGTTCCATTTCAATTGAGTTTTCAATATTTATTTGTGGAAGTTCCGGAAATTCTTCTGGATTCATAGTTGCTAATTTATATAATGAACCTTCACATTCTATTACTAATAAATTTTTATCATCTAAAGTAATTTTTATTTCTGAATCTGGTAATCTTCTAATAATTTCACTAAACATTATTGCATTAACAACTGTTGCTCCTTGTTCTTTTACTTCACAATTAATAATATATTCAATACCAATTTCTAAATCATAAGTTGTAAATTTTACTTCATTATCATTTGTTTGAATAAGTATACCTTCTAATATAGGCATTGTTGTTTTTGTAGCAACTGCTTTTGTTACGGAATTAAGTGCTTTAAGGATATTATCCTTTTCACAAATAATTTTCATTTTGCATCTCTCCCTTATAATATAATATAAATATTTTTAGTAGTAGTAGTATTAGGTCATGTGGATAATGTGGATAACTATGTGGAAAGCTTATTTCCCTATAGTTTCAAATGTGGATAACTTCGTGGATAATTTAAAAAGTTATCTACAAAAAAATTTTTCTTATGTGTATAACTGAGATATCCACACTTTATTCACATGTTATTCACATACCCATGTGGATATCTCATGTGGCTGTTCCGTAAGTAAAAGTTGAGGTCATTTCATACAAACATACTTTCTTCAAACGGATTTTTTATAAAAGTTATTCAACCCTTTTAGTCGCAATTATTTGTCATTTAGTAATATACTTTTCACACTTTCCACAATTCTTTTTGTACTAACATTGTTTTGAACTTCTTTTTCTATTTTTGTACATGCGTGTATTACAGTTGTGTGATCTCTTTTGCCAAACCCTTCTCCTATCTTTGTTAGAGGTAGTTGAGCAACATTTCTACATAAATACATTGCAATTTGTCTAGGAAATGTTACATCATTTGACCTTTTCACACCTTTTAATTCTTCTACTGTTATGTTAAAATATTTTGCTATTGTTTCTTGTATTAACTCGAGAGATAATACTTTATCCTTTTTTGTAACTACATCATTAATTGCTCTTTCAGCCATTTCAATTGTGATTTTGCAATTTGTTAATGATGCATTTGCAATAAGTTTATTTAGAATACCTTCTAGTTCTCTTATGTTTGAATCTATTTTTGTTGCTATATCACTTAGAATTTCATCATCAATTATAATATTGTCTAATTGAGCTTTTTTTCTAAGTATTGCTAAACGTGTTTCATAATCTGGATTTGAAATATCTGCAATAAGTCCCCACTCAAATCTAGATTTTAATCTGTCTTCTAATAATTTTATATCTTTTGGTGGTTTATCGCTAGAAATTATAATCTGTTTTCCATTCTCATGTAATGTGTTAAAAGTGTGGAAAAACTCTTCTTGAATTCTTTCTTTTCCTGCAATAAATTGAATATCATCTATTAGAAGAACATCAATATTTCTATATTTATTTCTAAACATTTCATTCTTTCCATCTTTTATAGCATTTATTAATTGGTTAGTAAATTTTTCAGATGTTACATATAAAATGTTTGCGGTTTTGTTATTTAGTAATATCTCATTTGCTATTGCTTGCATTAAATGGGTTTTACCTAAACCTACGCCACCATAGATAAAAAGTGGATTATAAGCAGTTGCAGGAGCTTCTGCAACTGCTAATGCTGCGGCATGAGCAAACCTATTACTATTACCAACTACAAAACTATCAAAAGTATATTTGGGATTCAATGTAGAATTTGGATAACTATTTGTTGTATTTGTATTTGGATTAGAAGAACCGAAGTTCATCATCTGTAATGTCGTCTTTTAATATTACTGTTATTTCACAGTTTTTATTTGTAATATAATTAAAAGTGTTTTTGATTAAATCATGATATCTAGATAAAATAGATTCTTTTTGAAAAGCATTACTTGCAACTAATACAACATTATTATTGTCTGCACTTTCAATATCTAAATCTCTAATCCATGTTTCATAAGCTATTTTAGTGGTTTCACTTTTTAAAAGTTCTTTTGCTTTTAGTAAAAGTTCATTTAATTCTTCTTTTTGCATTACTTTCAATCCTTCCAAAATTATAATGTATATATAAAGTGTATAAAGTTATACACATAGTTATCCACAATATTTACATATAATATCAAAAAATGTGGATATTAGTCAATACAAAAAAATATTTATTTAAAAAATCTTAAATTTATATTGACTTATAGCGAAATTTGCAGTATAATTAAAAAGCTAATTATTGGAAGAAACCAGAAATGGTTATATAGATACAGGAGGTGCAAAATGAAAAGAACATATCAACCCAAAAAGAGACAAGAACAAAAAGAGCATGGTTTTATGAAAAGAATGAGTACAAGATCAGGAAGAAATGTATTAAAAGCAAGACGTGCAAAAGGAAGAAAAAAACTTAGTGCATAATATTAAGGTCACTACAAGATAAGGTGACCTTTTTTGAAATTTGAGTGATAATAATGAGGAAATTAAATACTTTAAAGAAAAATTATGAATTTAAAAATGTACTATCAAAAGGTAAATTTTATATAGGAAAACAAATATCAATATATGTTTTAAAAAATAATAAAAAAACTAATGTAATAGGTATAGCCGTAAGAAAAAAAGGATGCGGAGCTGTACAAAAAAATCGAATAAAAAGATTAATTAGAGAAAATTATAGACTAATAAAAGAAAACTTAAAACAGGGTTATGATATTGTTTTTTTATGGAACAAAAAAGTAGAAGCGTGCCAAGCGAACTTTCATATTATAAAGGAAGATATGGAAAGATTGCTAAATAAGGTAGGTATTCTTAATAAATAATTTGATTATATAAATTATAATTAGATTAAAACTGGGGGTAAAAATGAAGAGAGTATTGCTTTTTTTATTAAAAGTATATAAAAAATTCATATCTCCATTATTTAAATCAATAGGGATAGAGTGTAAGTATTATCCTACTTGTTCAGAATATATGAAGCAAGCAATTGAAAAGTATGGTGCTTGTAAAGGTACTTATTTAGGAATAAAAAGATTTTTTAGGTGTAATCCATTTTCAAAAGGTGGATATGACCCATTAAAATAAATTGGAGGAAATATGGGAGCAATTTCAAGTTTATTTGGATATTTATTAAATGCTCTATATTCAGTATTTAATAATTATGGTATTGCTATTATTGTTTTTTCAGTAATATTAAGAATTATTTTAATACCAATAACAATAAAACAACAAAAATCTTTGAAGAAATCAGCGCAGTTACAAGAAGAAATGAAAGAGATTCAAAGAAAATATAAAAATAATCCTGAAAAACTAAATCAAGAAACTATAGATTTATATAAAAGGGAAAAGCTAAGCCCTTTTGCAGGTTGTTTTAGTTCTATTATTCAACTTGTTATAATTCTTTCTGTTTTTTGGCTTGTAAGTCAACCATTAACATACATGAAAAAAATTGATGCAAATATAATTAATGATTATAAAACACAATTGCAACAGGAAGGAAATCAATCTACATATTCAGAAATAGCAATTATTAATAGGTTTAGTTCACAAGATGCTAGAGTAAGTTTAAATATGGACTTTTTAGGATTAGATTTGAGTAAAGTTCCAAGCAGTAATTTAAATGATTGGAAAGTGTATATAATTCCATTATTGTATGTAATATCATCTGTTGCATCTATAAAACTTACAAATAATTTTAATAAAAAGAAGAAGGAAGATTCAAAAGCAATTACAGATGGTACAGAAGTACAATCTGAAAATGAACCTAATGAATTAGAAGCTATGGAAGCTATGAATAAGAATATGATGTATATGTTGCCATTAATGTCAGTATTTATAGCATTTATTGCACCTCTTGGTTTAGCGTTATATTGGTTTATAAGTAATATTTTAATAATTATTGAAAAAATAATTATAGATACAGTAATGAAACATAAGGAGGAAAAAGAAAATGCCTAAGACTATCATAGCAGAAGGAAAAACAACAACAGAAGCAATTTCTAATGGACTAAAAGAACTAAATGTATCAAAAGATATGGTTGATGTAAAAATAATAGAAGAACACGAAAAAAGAAGTTTTTTTAGTATATTAGCTCCTAGAGTTGTAAAGGTGGAATTAACTTTAAAAGAGAATAGAGAAGAAAAACCATATAAAGAAAAAGAACATATTCAATTATCAGAAGAAGAATTAAATGGTGCAAAAATAAAAATTGAAAATTTTTTGAATCAATTTGTTTCTAACTTTGAAAGTTTAGAATACAGTGTTCAGACTAATTTAGAAGATAGTTTAGTTAAAGTAGAAATAAATGGTGATTCTTCTAAAAAATTAATAGGGTATAGAGGAGAAATATTAAATTCTCTACAGAATATATTAAGTGCAGTAGCTAATAGAAATTCAAATAAAAGAATTAGAGTGATTTTAGATATTAGTAACTATAGAGAAAAAAGAGAAAAGGCTTTAGAAGAGTTAGCCGATAAAGTATCTAAAACAGTTATTAGAACGGGGAAATCTATTACTCTAGAGCCAATGATGGCATATGAAAGAAAAATAATTCATAATAGATTACAGTCCAATAATAAAGTAAATACGCACAGTATAGGAGAAGAACCTTACAGAAAAGTTGTTATATCAAAAAATAAATAAAAATCGGAAGTCAAAGTGAAGATTTTATTAATTTATTAATCATAAATTAGTACTATTATTTTACTTTGACTTTTTTGCGCAATTGGGGACGGGCTTGTTTTGCGCATATTAAAATTTCTTCATAAAAAATAAGTATATGCGCAAAACAAGCCCGTCCCCAATTGCGCAGTATAAGGAGGTATAGTAATGAGTACAATTGCAGCAATTGCCACTGCTACAGGTGCAGGAGGAATTGGAATAATACGTATGAGTGGCGAAAAAAGTTTTGATGTTTTAAGAAAAATATTTGTGCCACAAGATAAAAATTTTAATTGGGATAATATTAAGGGTTATACTATTAAATATGGACATATAGTTAATGCAAATACTAAGGAAAAAATAGACGAAGTTTTAGTAAGTTTTTTTAAAGCTCCAAAAAGCTATACGACTGAAAATATGTGTGAAATTAATTCTCATGGAGGAACTATAGTAGAAAGAAAAATATTGGAACAGTGCTTGGAAAATGGTGCAGATTTAGCTGAACCAGGCGAATTTACTAAAAGGGCATTTTTAAATGGAAGGATAGATTTATCTCAAGCAGAGTCTGTGATAGATATAATTAATGCTAAAAGTGAAGGAGAAGCAAAAGCATCATTTAGTCAGCTACAAGGAAAACTATCTATAGAAATAAACGATATAAGAAATGATTTATTAGAAATTGCTTCTGATATTGAGGCTTCTGTTGATTATCCAGAGTATGATATAGAAGAAACAACTAACGAAAAGGCTATAAAAGTACTAGAAAACATTAGAAAAAAATTAATTGATTTAGAAAATAGTTTTGAAAACGGAAAAATTTTAAAAGAAGGAGTTAAAACTGTAATTGTTGGAAAACCAAATGCTGGGAAATCGTCACTGTTAAATAAAATATTGAATGAAGATAGAGCAATTGTAAGCGATTATGCTGGAACTACTAGAGATACTATTGAAGAATTTGTAAATATTGGTGGAGTTCCTCTTAAATTAATTGATACAGCAGGTATTAGGAAGACAGATGATTATGTAGAAAAAATTGGAGTAAAAAAGGCAATTGAATTAATTCAAGATGCAGATTTAGTAATTGCAATTTTTGATGTGACAAAAAAGTTAGATGAAGAAGATTTTGAAATATTAAATCTTATTGAAAATAAAAAATGTATACTATTGCTAAATAAATGCGATTTAAGCCGATATAATTCTGAGACAATAACTTATATATCTAAAACAAATAAAACAGTTATAAAGGCATCTATGAAGACAGAAATTGGATTAAAAGAATTATATAAGACTATAGAAGATATGTTCCAAACAGAAGATATTAAATTAAATGATGGGGTAATAGTAACAAATATTAGACATAAAAATCAAATCCATAAAACAATTAAAACATTAAATAATACAATCGAACAAATAAAAAAAGGTATACCTATAGATATAACAGAAGTTGGAATTAGAGAAATGCTAGAAGCCTTGGGAGAGATAACAGGAAGTAATGTTTCGGAAGATATTATAAATAAGATATTTTCTAAGTTTTGTTTAGGAAAATAAGTCAAAAAGACAACAAAGAAATAAAAACGTACAAAAAACGATAATATACAACCTTTACGAATCAGTTACACCAACACTTACAGAGATTCGACAAAAATCGACAAAACAGCATTCTTTGTCAAAAAGACAATAACGAACGAAAAAATGAAATATCGAGAAATGAAGCAGGTTTTGAAAAATGATAAATGTGTTAGTTTGAATATTTTTGATATTATTTCATATGTTAAAAAGGAGGTAAAAAATGGAATATAATGCAGGAGAATATGATATAGCAGTAATTGGAGCAGGACATGCAGGATGTGAAGCAGGTCTTGCAGCAGCTAGATTAGGACTAAAAACTCTAGTATTCTCAATAAGTTTAGAGGCCGTGGCTAATATGCCATGTAATCCACATATTGGGGGGAGTTCTAAAGGACATTTAGTTAGGGAGTTGGATGCACTTGGTGGAGAAATGGGCAAAAACATAGATAAAACATATACTCAGCTTAGAATGCTTAATACGTCTAAAGGACCAGCTGTGTATTCACTTAGAGCGCAAGCAGACAGAAAAAAGTATCAAGAAGAAATGAAGCATACTTTAGAGAAACAGGAAAATTTATATTTAAAACAAGCAGAAATAGTAGACATAGGAGTTGAAGAGGGAAAAGTAAAATTTGTAAAAACAAATATAGGAGCAATATATAATGTAAAAGCCGTAGTGTTAGCAACAGGAACATACTTAAAGGGAAAAATATTTATAGGAGAAACATCTTTTGAAAGTGGTCCAGATGGCGTATTCCCAGCAAATGAATTATCTAAAATATTATCTAAAATAGGTATAAAATTAGTTAGATTTAAGACTGGTACTCCCGCAAGAATAAATAAAAATAGTATAGATTTTTCTAAAATGGAAATACAAGAAGGAGATAAAAATCCAGAAGCATTTTCTTTTGAAGATAAAATAGATGATAATGTAGAGCAACTACCATGTTATTTGACATATACTAATGAAAAAACTCATGAAATAATAAGAAAAAACTTACATAGATCTCCGCTATATGCTGGAAAAATAGAGGGCACAGGGCCAAGATACTGTCCATCAATAGAAGATAAAGTTGTTAGATTTGCAGATAAGGAAAGACATCAAATTTTTGTTGAACCTGTTGGCAGAAACACAGACGAGATGTATATTCAAGGGATGAGTTCCTCTTTACCAGAAGATGTACAAATTGCTATGTATAGGACAATACCAGGCCTTGAACATGCTGAATTTACTAGACCTGCATATGCTATAGAATATGACTGTATAGATCCGTCAGAATTAAAATTATCTTTAGAGCATAAGAATATAACAGGAATGTTTTTTGCAGGTCAAATAAATGGAACTTCTGGATATGAAGAAGCTGCTGTACAAGGACTTATAGCTGGAATTAATGCAGTAAGAGAAATTAAAGGCTTGAAACCTTTAATTTTAGATAGATCACAAGCTTATATAGGTGTGTTGATAGATGATATAGTTACTAAAGGAACAAATGAACCATATAGAATGATGACATCTAGAGCGGAATATAGACTACTTTTAAGACAAGACAATGCTGATTTAAGATTAATACAGATAGGACATGAAATTGGTTTAATAAATGAAGAAAGATATAAAAAATTTTTAGACAAAAAAGAAAAAATAGAAAAAGAAATTGATAGATTAAAAAAAGAAGTAGTTAAACCAACCGATAAGGTAAATAAATTTCTTGAAAGTGTTGGTACTGCTACAATTTCTAATGGCATTAAAATGGCAGATTTACTTAAAAGAACTGAAATTACATATGATAATTTAGAAGAAATAGATGAAAGTAGACCAAATTTATCAAATGAAATAAAAAACGAGGTAGAGATACAGGTAAAATATGAAGGATATATAAGAATGCAGGAAGCACAAGTAGATAAATTTAAAAAATTAGAAACAAAAATGTTACCACAAGATATTGATTATAGCAGTATAAAAGGCTTAAGACTAGAAGCAAGACAGAAGTTAAATAAAATTAAACCTAACTCAGTGGGACAAGCTTCAAGAATATCAGGTGTTTCACCTGCTGATTTATCAGTACTTTTAATATATTTAGAACAGATAAAAGTAGGATAGGGAATAGAAACAATTGAAAGGAGCTTCAAATGAATAAATTAGAATTTATAGAAAAGGTGAAATTATTAAATATTAAAATATCAGATGTTCAAGCTGAAAATTTTTTTATATACATGAAATTATTATTAGAATGGAATAAAAAGATGAATTTAACTGCAATTACCAACGAAGATGAAGTTATTCTAAAACATTTTATAGATAGTTTAACTATTAATAAGTATATGAATGGAAAAAAAGTAATGGATATAGGAACGGGAGCTGGATTTCCTAGTATACCGCTTAAAATTGTAAATAAAGATATACCTTTTATATTAGTAGACTCGTTAAATAAAAGGATAAACTTTCTTGATGAAGTTAGAAGAAAATTACAACTGGAGAACTTAGTATTAATACATTCAAGAGCAGAAGACTTAGCATTAAAAGAAGAGTATAGAGAAAATATTGATATAGTAGTAGCTAGAGCAGTTGCAAGTTTAAGAATTTTAGTGGAGTATATGTTGCCATTTGTTAAAATGGGTGGATTATGTATTTGTATGAAAGGACCTAATATTGAAGATGAAATAGAATCAGCTCAAAATGCAATTGATATTTTAGGGGGAAAAATAGAGAAGATAGAAAAAATAATATTGCCAGAGAGTAATATAGAAAGAAGTATTATACTTATAAGAAAAATAAAGAAAACAAATTCTAAGTATCCTAGAAAGGCTGGAATTCCAAGTAAAAATCCGCTATAAGTAAATAAAATTAATTAAAAATGAAAGATATATAAACTTAAATTTTTATATATCTTTTTTAAATATTAAAAAGTTTTAATATTTTTATTGACATATTAATGATAATTATATATTATTAATATGTTAATTTTTTTATGGAGGCAAAGAAAATATGGGAAAAATTGTATCAATTGCAAATCAAAAAGGAGGAGTTGGAAAGACTACAACCTCAATAAATCTAAGTACTATACTTGCCAAAAAAGGTAAAAAAGTCTTAATGATTGATGCAGATCCTCAAGGAAATGCTTCAAGTGGTGTAGGAATAGATAGAGAAGAAATAGAACAATCAATTTATGACGTACTTATTAATGATGTTCAAATAGAAGAAGTTGTCAAAAAGACAAATATAAAAAACTTGGACATTGTTCCTTCAAATATAAACCTTGCAGGAGCTGAGGTTGAGCTTGTATCTGTTATGTCAAGAGAGCATAGGTTAAAAGAAAAAGTTGACATAATCAAAGAAAATTATGATTTTATAATAATTGATTGCCCTCCATCTTTAGGTTTAATTACTTTAAATGCTTTTACTGCATCAGATAGTGTTTTAATTCCGGTTCAATGCGAGTATTATGCATTAGAGGGGTTAGGACAATTACTAAATACAATAAGTCTAGTAAAGAAGCATTTAAATAAAGAAATAGAAATAGAAGGAGCTTTACTTACAATGTATGATATTAGAACAAATCTTTCTAATCAGGTTGTAAAGGAAGTAAAAAAGTATTTTAATGAAAAAGTATATAAAAATGTTATACCGAGAAATGTAAAATTAAGTGAAGCGCCAAGTTTTGGAATGCCTATAAGTATTTATGAACCAAGATCTAAGGGAGCCAAAAGTTACGAAAAGTTTGTAAAAGAATTTTTGAAAAATAATGAAATCGATGCTAAGGGAAAACATGCTTTATAGTTTTTAGAAAGGGATGAAGTATAATGAAAAAAACAGGATTAGGAAAAGGTTTAGATGCATTATTTGCTGATAATTTATTAGTAAATGAACAAAATGCAGATGATAGTAACTCAGAAAAAATTTATAAAATTAAAGTTATGGAGATTGAACCTAATAGAGATCAACCAAGAAGAAAATTTGATGAAGAAGCTTTAGATGAACTAGCGAGTTCTATAAAAACATATGGCGTTTTACAACCAATAATAGTCAATAAGAAAGAAAATTTTTATGAAATAGTTGCAGGAGAAAGAAGATGGAGAGCTGCTAAAAAAGCAGGATTAGAAGAAATGCCTTGTATTATTAAGGAAGACATTACTGACAAATCTAATAAGGAAATTGCATTAATTGAGAACCTTCAAAGAGTAGATTTAAATCCAATTGATAAAGCAAAAGGGTTAAAAGAATTAATTGACGATTATGGAATGACACAACAAGAAGTGGCAGAGGCTATTGGTATAAGCAGAAGTAATATTGCTAATTCTATAAGAATTTTAAGGTTAGATCCAAGAGTTATTAAACTTGCAGAAAATGGAAAATTAACAGAAGGTCATTGTAGAAATTTAGTAGTGATAGAAGATCCAGAAAGGCAGTATAAAGCAGCTCTTGATATTATAGAAAGAGGAGATACTGTAAGAGACATAGAAAGAAAAATAAGACAGGCTAAAGGTACTGCAGAAAAAGATCCAAGAGTAGAAGCAATATATAGAGATATAGAAGATTCTTTTCAAGGTTTTTTTGGAACAAAAGTAAAATTAAATCCTAATAAAAGATCTGGAAAGATAATTATACAATATTCGTCATATGATGACTTAGAGAGAATTTTAGGATTAATTAAGTAGATTATATAAAGATAGGAGTGTTGAGAATTGGGTAGTATAACCGAATTTATAAAATCTGACATTTTTTTGATTATATTACTTATAGCGATAGTAATTCTGCTCGTATTGTATATAGTGAGTTTAGCAAATTTAAAAAAGCTTAGAGGAAGCTATACAAAGTTTATGAACAAGTTAGGAAATGGAAATAATATTGAAGACATGCTTAAATCATATATAATAGAGGTAGATAAAGTTAAACAAAAAAATAATGAAATAGTAGGATATTGTAAAAATTTAGATAAAAATTTAAAATTGTGTACGCAAAAAATAGGAATAGTTAGATATAATGCTTTTAAAGATACAGGAAGCGATTTGAGCTTTGCCTTAGCAATATTAGATGCATATAATAATGGAGTAGTTTTGAACGGAATTTATGCAAGAGAAAGTTCTAACATATATGCAAAGCCAATAGAAAATGGAGAATCTAAATATATTCTTTCAAATGAGGAAAAAGAGGCAATTGATAAAGCGATAAATAGTAAAAAATAATATAATAAACATAGAAAATATAATAATTTAATTTAGATAAAATATGCAGTAAAATTTATAAAAATTACTATTGACAAGTTAGATAAAAATATGTTAAGATATATACTGTTACTGCAAGAAGTAACAGTTATATGGAGAGGTGGTCGAGTTGGTTTATGGCACCAGTCTTGAAAATTGGCGTAGGTTTGTAGCCTACCGTGGGTTCG